>CAYSRH010000032.1:0-10601 GCA_964433245.1 uncultured Bacteroidales bacterium
CCGGCACTCCCTGCATTGAAATCATTTCAGTTTTGGATAATAAAAAGCGTTCTTTCTTCATTCTATCTTCACCACTTGCAGTGCATTTCATCGCATCGTAATATGTTATATTCAGTTCATACGGTGAATTGCTCCCATCGGGTTTTGTCCTCGTATTCACAAGTCCTCCCATAGATTTCACCCCTTCCACCAGTTCCTGAAACTCGTTATCCGGCAAGAGTCCTTCGAGTGGGCGTACGCCTATCCCATCGTGTGAGGCTGTGAAATTAAAATAAGTCATATCACCTTCAAGATCAGGGATTTCTTTCGATGCCCAATCATTCATATATTTTGTGTTTTCACTGAATATACTATACAAAAGCAATGGAGGAAGGCTAAACTGATACACCATATGTGCTTCATCGCCATCACCAAAATAGCTGAGATTCTCCTTATTGGGAACATTGGTTTCTGTTAACAAAACACTGGTGGAATTCACATACTCCATGATGTCACGGATCAACCTGACCACTTCATGCGTTTGTGGCAGATGGAGACAATTGGTGCCTAATTCTTTCCATAAAAAAGCGATGGCATCCAAACGGATTATTTTTGTTCCTTTTTGCATATAAAGGAGTAAAGCCCTAAGCATTTCTATCAATACCTCCGGATTTTTGAAATTCAAATCAATCTGATCATCGCTAAAGGTCGTCCACAAGAATTTTTCTCCGTCTGCTGTTTGGTAGGGAGAAAGCAAAGGCAGGCTACGTGGTCTGACAACGGCAGAATAGTCTTTTTCGGGATCGCATGTAATAAAAAAATCCTTTCCTGGTTCTTTCCCTCGCAAAAATTGCTGAAACAATTTACTTTTTGAGGATATGTGATTAATCACCAGATCAACCATTAACTGAAAATTTTCACTGATGCCCTCAATATCACTCCAATCCCCTAATTCCGGATCAACCTGAAAAAAATCAATCACAGAAAAACCATCATCAGAACTATAAGGAAAAAAAGGCAGGACATGTACTATTGAAAATTTTGATTTTAAAAATTTATCTAAAAACCTTTTTAATGTTTTTAGCGGAAGTTCTCCTTCTTTCTTTATAGAATCTCCGTAAGTAATGAGGACTATATCCTTCTCCGTCCATTTTTCTCCTGTCCTGTCAATAGATACTTCTGCTTTTGCGTCTTCCTGCATCCGGATAAAATTTTCCTTCAGTTTTTCAGAAATTCCATCAGGGTAAAGGTTATTCAAACGATTTAGTATCTTTTTCTCATACGTGCTTTCCATTAAATATCTCATTTATTTTTTTCAATAACATAATCTTCAGTTTTCATTATGGTCAGCCTCCACGGCTTCCATTAACAGGTCCAAAAATTCAGGGATAGCACTTACCACACGCTTCCAACTGGGGATTGAAGGTGCCAGCTTAGGATTTTGTATAAACTGCTCTCCTGCCTTGTATATGTTTTGCGTAAAAAGATCAACGATATGTTCTTCTGTGTGTCGGTCATAGTCAAGCCCATTCATAATCGCATCACTATAATATTTTTCAACAAAATCCAGGGACACCCGATGATATGTTGATGTAATAGATCTGATAAGTCCATGTGAAAACACCGCTCCATTGGCAGCCATTTTTCCAAATAAAGCTTTTGTTATGTCAAGGCTCATTTTCGATAATCCTGTATCCGGATTATCATTTGAAAGCGATTGATGTTTATGATCATAACAATCCGCTATTTCAACCTGACAAATTCGGTTTAAAGAATTGTTTCTATGTACTTCTGAAAGGATCCCGATTTCCAACCCCCAATCGCCGGGAATACGTATGGTTCGTGTCACATCTGCCCGCATAGAAAACTCTCCGGCCAAAGGGTATCTGAATCCGTCAAGGTATTCAAGAAATTCATCCCCCGGAAAAAACTTTTTGAACGTTCTTAATAATGGTGTCACAAGCATTCTTGCCACCCGCCCGTTCAATTGTTCTTCGTCATGACGGTAATAATATCCTTTACAAAAGTTATAATTAAAACGGTTATCCACAACGGGATAAAACAAACGGGCCAACATTTCTCTTTTGTAATCAATGATATCACAATCGTGTAAAGCCACAGCTTCCGTTTTTCCGGACGCATTGAAATAACCAAAACAGTACCAGGCATTTCTCCCCTTTCCCAGTTCTTTCGGGGCAATTTTTTTTTCTACAAGCAGATTGTCCAGTGTACTAAGGCGGGGACCGTCATTCCATAAAATCCGATGATTTTGGGGCAATCGCTTAAAGAATTCTTTGGCATAGCGGAATTGTTCTTTGTCAGCACGATCAAGCCCAATAATAATCTCATCAAGATAAGGGACTTTCTCCAATTCATCCAATATTTTGGGGAGTGCTTCTCCTTCAAGTTCCGAAAAAAGACATGGGAGGATCAGGGACATTGGTCTTTTTCTACTAAAAGAGATCAATCTTTTTTCCATATCTTCAATGGAATTATTGTGCAGGTTATGCAAGGTAGTAACCAAACCATTCTGATGAAAATCTCCCATAAGCGTAAGTTTAAATTATAAATTTCTCAAAAACTTCTTTGACTTGTTCTCTGTTTTCAAGCCCATCAACTTCTTGTATAAACTTTTCCCATAGCCTACGTTCCTGTTCTAATTTTTCTTCGACAAGATGTTGGTCAATTTCCTGTTTCAGTACAGATAATTCCTGTAATCCTTCATTGATCAATACTTCGCTACTTTCAGTATCTCCGGAAAGAGCCAATGCATATGCTTTATACAAAATATTAAAGAAAGCCTGACATCTGGCGAATTCTCCGGCGAATACTCCCGGCATCGGATCAATTTCATCCTTCACACCAAGCAAGCTGACCAATTCCTGAAATATCACCAGACGATACATGTCCCCAATAAATCTGGAAGCGAGGGTTTTATGTTCTGATTTGGCGACAGCACTTTTGTAGTGGGCAATTCGCAGATCGGGATGGAAAGCTCCTCTTATTCCCCCATTCAGACCGCTAAAATAAAATTGCTGATCTTCTGCCCTGCCTACCTGGGAATATGTAAACGGCACAGCTTTTCTTAAGCCCTTATTTGTAATGCCGTAGCCCCCTCCTTTAACAACCGTATGTGAAATATTGTCTTCAAGCCGGTCAAAAGTGTTGTATAAGGCTGTTGCCTTGCCATGGGCAAATGCCTTGTTGAAAAATATTTCGGGACCTATGTAAGAGTCAGGAACAGAGACATCAGGACATCGTACCGAACCTTCATAACCCAGTTTGTCAATATCTTTGCTATTGATATATTCACCTTCATTGATATCAAGTGTTATTTCTCTTCCTTTCCAGTCTTTGGCTTTGGCTCCCCAGTAGGCATGGCTCATAATCTGAAGCCATGTTTTTCCCGTTACTTTATATGCATCACGACTTCGCATTCCTTCATCTGTATCCAGCTTAAATCCGGCAAGAATACCGTAAGCTTTTTCAAGCAACAGCTGTGTATATTTCAAGGTATTAAAATGCATCCCGTATTTTCCAAAAACACTATATACGGGATATGCATTTCTGTCATGAAATAATTTTTCTTTTATTTGAAAAACGGCATCTTCCGTAAGGACGATAACACGAATATTGTTATATAACCTGTTTTTTAAAAGCGATTTGATCCACATTCCACACAAACTGTCAATTCGCTCATGTGTCACAGATATAGATAATGTAATCAACATTTTATGATTTTCAGGCAAGACTCCCTTCTCTTTTTCAAAAGCCAGGTCATCCTCCATTTCATCTAAGCAATTCACCAATTCATGTAACTCATCTTTCTCAAAAAGATGAACAGGATGGTCATAATCAGCAATTTTCTTTCCATAATTTCCTCTTAGGCGATTCCACTCAGCAAGCAATTCAGGTGCAAGGTCATTGGGGATATTTTCCGGAAGTGTATAAAGACCATTCAGTTGAATTGTCACTTTCGTTGGATCAATTGGCGGCACTTCCTGTACATCTTTTACTTTCCAACGCTTTATAATATCTTTCTCTGATATATCCAGTTCAGGCAACCAGAGTTTTGTTATGATTTTTGCCCGTTCTTCATCACTATCGGCTTCTTTTATTGATTTAAAAAAAGATTCGGCAAGCGTAGCCTTTTGGTCATAATATTTACAAAATATCTCTTTTATGTTATTATATTCAACAATTAGTTGACTGACCAAAGGGTTCTTAATATCTTCTTTTTTTTTGTCTTGTGTCAGGGAAAAGAAAAAATCAGCAATGCCATCAACCAGTTTGTTTCCCGTATCGTTTACCACACGAACACCTCCGAGAGGTTTTTTTTCTTCATAGCCAATAATATGAGAGACAGATAATCGCAATAAATCTTCAGACAGACACATATTATATTGGTATTTAAAGTAATAAATTTCTAACTTATTTATTCAGGGGGGTGAAAAAACAAAGAAAATATGATCATTTTCTATAACAATCCCCTTAAGAATCTTTAAATATATTAATTTTTTCTCAAATACCAAAACTTATCTTAAGGTATAACGATACATCTTTTGGATCAGGGGAGATAATATACCTGCTATAATTTCATGTCTGAGTTTTTCGTGCAGGATATCAAGATTATGCTTTACATTTTTATTTCTGACCTTCACATTATTAAGCAAATCATAAGCCTGATCAACCAGTTCAGGGGTAAGAATATTATCTTTTACAGATGGCAATGAAAATCCAAGATGTTCAATATCTGTTTTATAAATTTCATATTCATTAATTACAACCGGCATTCCATAACACATCATTTCCAATAAGTTATTTCCATATCCTTCAACCTCACTGAAGTACGTCCCTACACCACCATGCGAAGCAATAATGGCAGGCACTTCAGCAAATCTATAATATTTTTTATCAACAATAATATCACGATGGGATAAAATACAATGTTCTCCAAAAACCAATACAACTTTTGCGCCCGGTCTTTCCTGAAATTTATAATGAAAATACTGCATCAGGAAAACTTTGTAGGCCTCCTGTTCATCTCCGCTATGTCCGCTGACAATAAGTGCCACACATTTATCTTCATCCTTTTCCCGATACTTTTCCTCAAGTAAAAAAGCCAGATCAATGGCATTCTCAATTTTCTTTCTCGGGACAATACGTGTATGCTGAAGCAGTAAAACTGTTTGATCAAAAGAACAATTAATCTTCTCAAGTTCATCCAAAAGACCTATATCCCGAAAAAAGGAATCATTGTAATTATCTTTTGGGGGGTGTTGTATTTCCGTCTCACTTTCCCAGTCGAGTTCTTCCCATTTCCATGGAATATCAGTTGTATTTGGCACAACAACAATACGTTCCTTAAAAAAGTTTTCTGCTAATCCCGCATTGTATTGCTCAAAAAGTCTTTTTGCTATCGCAGGTTGTGTACGATTAATAAAAGCAATGGCATCCACATAGGTACCCGGTAAATATTTTAAATATTTTTGTATGACAGGATTAGGGGATTTAAACCGTTCCCGTTCAAAATGCGAATCGTGCCACCAGACCAATATCTTGGGCCATATGAGACCTTTTTCCCGTAACTCTTCAATATAGTACCCCAGTCCAACCGCAGTAATAAAATTAAAACAATGCGAAGTATTATGAGGTATGATCAGGTCAATATCATTCTCTTCAATGAATTCTTTAATCACCTGCTTTGCATACAGGGCATTTTTATGAATTTCTTCGTCCATCCCATCAGAAGGCTCCTCATTCCACCTTGCTAATATTTTCTGGTGAATGAGGTTCTTATGCCAAAAAACATCATCAGTTTGCGCATTAAATCTGGGTGATGTATGAGCTGCCAAAAAGAAGATATTCCCCAGTGGAATTTGCATATCATCAACCATTGCATTTACCGTTTGGTCAATAACGATTGATACACCATCATTTTTACCAATCAGTGAATGAATAATTCCTACATTCAAATATTTTACATTCATAATTTTAGCTGTCTTTAATTATTTATTACAACAACACATTCCGAGACCTGAAATTTCCAAAACCTGAAGTAAATTACCTATGATATAATCAGGCTGAATTCCTTGCACTTCCTTTTTTTCTTTTCGAAGCCTTAACGAACGTTTATCTCCTGCAAAAAGGATTGTTTTAAAACCAGCCTGGTTTGCCGCATAAATATCTTTCAACATGTCATTTCCAACAAAAGCAACCTGATGTGGTTCAATCTTGTATTTATCCCTGAGAACAGGAATGAGGTCTCTGAAGAGCGTGGGGTCAGGTTTTGCTTTTTTTTTCCGGTATGAAAAAACCGTTAAATCAGGATCAAAACCTTTCACTACATCTGAGTATTCTATTTTGTCATATAAAAAATAATTCATAACGACAGGTGTATAAAACTGTGCATTAGAGACAATCCCGATGGGCATTCCAACTGTTCGCAAACAAGATATCATGCTTTGGAATGCAGGCATAGGTGAAAGCCTGTTGCATAGCAACTCAAAGAAAAAAGCCATTGTCCTTAACTGATCGAATGTCGGTTCCTTGATCTTTTCTGCTGTAAAAAAGGGAGTTAAAACAAGCTTCCAGATATCCAGAATATTAACTTCCGGGAATTCTATCCCTTCCTTTTTATCCTTTGTATGTGATTTTTGTATCTCATCCACAAGCAGTTTTACAATTTGATCGTAGAACGCTTTATCATCAGAATCACCATTATAAGAAACTTGTATCTCTGCCTGTTCAAAAGCATACTTCAAAAACTCAGATTTTACTTCTGCCTGGTCAATATCACCCGAAGCGGAAATCAAAAGCGTGCCATAAACATCAAATAATATACACTTAATATCTGCGTCATACCCTTTTTTCAATCCAATATCAGGAGGGACAGGCAATAAAGCCTCCGTATTACCCAATAAGTCTTTGATAGATTGTAAATAATTTTTTCCCATACTGTTCTAATGAATATTGTGTTTGAATGATATTTTTATTGCGGTCAATTACAGATTGACCAACTGTCTCAAATATTTCTGATAAAAAAGCATTGTCTGTAAATAATGTTTTTTTCTGCTGATGTTTAATAATATGCTGTATTACAATCCTTTGCTTATCTTCAGACAATTCTGAAAAATCAATTTTTTCTCCACTTTCCAAAGTAACAAATAATTTATCATAAAGAAGTGAAAAATGCATGCCCGAATCAATCAAATCAGATGTGACGGATGGCAGATTTCTTCCGACAACGGGTGTTTTGTAAAGCCAGGGCTCCATATATGCCATGCCAAACCCTTCCATTCTGCTTGTTGTTATACAAAAATCACTGGCATAAAGCAGTTCATTGAAATCACATATCGTGCCCACATCAAACCAAACTGTTATCTTCATTTCTTCACAGAATTTTTTCCATTGTTTATAATGAACAACTTCTTCAGGATTCAATGGTGGCAGTGTAACAAGAAAAGAAGCCTCATTTTTGAGCAGCCATGCCAGAAGAATAAATTCACCAATATTTTTTCTTTGAATAACTCGCACAGGGTAGGTTACAATTAACTTATCCGGAGGAAGTTCCAATATCTGCAATATTTTGTTTTTAACAACAGCAAAATCTTCAAATCTCTGAGAGTTAAATTCAACAGGATTCGGAATTAAATAACAATGCGCCTCCCCTTGATGAACTTTCTTACATAAGCGTTTATGATCAAACTGGTTTAGCGTTCCGAAAAAGACATTTTCAGTTTTAGGATACATTATCCGATCGATATCCCTTTCATAATAAGTTCCTATGATTTTTTGCATAAAATTCAGGTTGGCTGACCGGTCTTCTGCAAAATCATGGCAATGGTTAAATAATTTATAGCCTTTGTCTGCAAAATCAGCCACAACAGTTGTAAGCACCGGGTTTTTTCCAAGATTCAGATTGTGAAAATGAAGCACATCCTCTTTTTGGATATGGTCATTTATAAATTGATATATCCTGTCATATAATTGCAAAGCCTCTTCTTTTGATATAGAAGCAGATATATAATTGAGATCAGGATTAACAATCAACTGGACAGATGAGAAATCCCCGGGATTTACACAATCTCCGGCAAGCAAAAGTATTTCCAATTCAGGACAAATCTTTCTTAAACCCCCAATCTGGGAAGATATAATGCGTGTTACGCCTCCGGGATTAAGATGGTAATGAAAAATTACAATTTTCACTTTTTATTAATCAGTATCTGATTTTTTATTTTTTAAAAGTGAGTTCCTCGTTTTTTGGATCCATAACCTATTATTTCAAAGGCATCCAATGACTCAGCCTCTTTCCGTAATGTCATATTAATTTCATTGCCTTCACCCACAACAGCTTCACAATCCTCATAACCAATAAAACTAAATTCCAGAATAAATCCCAGAGATACCTGTAAATTATATTTTCCATCAATATCGGTAATCGTTCCCCTGCTGGTTCCTTTTACAACAACCGTGACACCGGGCATTGGGAGTCCGTCATCTGCCACCACTACTCCTTTAACTGTTTTTTCCTGTGCATAAACAGATGAACTGAGACTTATAAAAAGCCCGATAAGTGAAAAAAACAAAAGCGGAAATCGATTTATCATGAAATTACTTTTTATTTCTTAAAATATATTTGAACAAAATTAATAAAAAAACCTCTAAGCAATAATAATCACATTCTTTTTTTAATCACAAGGAGACCGATAACCATAAAAATTCCATTCGCAAGTAAAATTTCAAATCCAAAGCGATATCCGTTGAATAATATCGGGGAATAATGATTCAGGGCAATACAAAGCAAGGGAGACATAATCGCAATAAGCGGTACCCATCTGTCTTTTACCTGTACCTTTGAAAATAATCCCAGGGCATACAAACCCAGCAAAGGTCCGTAAGTATATCCTGCCATTTTAAATATGGCACTGATCACGGATCTGTCATTATAAGCATTAAAAAGTATGATCACCAAAAAGAAGATGATGGCGATCATAACATGCACAAAATTTTTTATTCCGGTGATCTTGTGTGGATATTTCTCCGGAGCATTTAGAATATCAACAGTAAAAGATGTTGTTAAAGCAGTTAAGGCCGAATCAGCAGAAGAATAAGCAGCTGCAATTAATCCAATAAGAAAAAATATGCCCACAATAACAGGGAGTCCTGATTGCAATGCAACCAAAGGAAATATCTCATCACTGGCCTCCGGCATAAGAAGCCCATTGGATTGAATAAACAAAATTAAAAGAACACCAAGCCCCATAAATAAAATATTAACAGGCACAAATGCACAACTGTACACGTAGATGTTTTTTTGCGCTTCTTTCAAATTACGGCAACTCAGGTTTTTTTGCATCATGTCCTGATCCAATCCTGTCATCACGATGGCAATAAACATCCCGCTTAAAAATTGTTTGACAAAAAAATACTCACTTTTATAATCCCAGTTAAACACTTGAGAGTAAGAAGATAAACGTATCTTCTCAAAAGTTTCGGAAACGCTACTGTGCATTTCTCCGGACAGGTAATAAAACGTAAGAAAAGCAGATGTTAATAAAAAAAGCGTTTGTAATGCATCTGTCCATATAATTGTTTTGATCCCACCCTTAAAAGTATATATATATATTAATAAAATGGTTCCGGCAACAGTATATATAAAATGTACTCCCAGGGAATCAAAAATCGCTATTTGCAAAACAGTAGCAACAAGGAAAAGACGAAAAGAAGCCCCGATAATCCTGGAAATAAGAAAAAAAGAAGCCCCTGTTTTATAGGTAAAAACACCAAATCGCTGATCCAGATAAGTATATATAGAGGTCAGACCTAATTTATAATACACCGGCATCAACACATGTGCTATAACAAAATACCCCGGCAGATACCCTAAAACTAACTGTAAATAAAAAAAATTACTGTCCCGCACCCATCCGGGAACAGAAATAAAAGTAACCCCGGACAAGGATGCACTGATCATTCCAAAGGCCACAACAATCCAGGCTGACTTACGATTTCCAATAAAAAAAGACTGAATATCAGCCCCTTTTGAAGTAATGTAAGATATGCCCAAAAGAATAACAAAATAAAAAACAATTAAAATAATTACATACTGTTCAGGCATATTCCAATTTTTTTATGCGAATATACAAGATTCTTATCCTATCAAGCTTATTTTAGTGTATTTTTGCAAGAAAAATGCATATTCATTCATATCCATCAAAACTTTTATCGGAAGCCATTGATGAATTCAGCAGGCTTCCGGGCATTGGGGAGAAAACTGCCCTGCGACTGGTTCTTCATTTGTTAAGGCAAGAGCATGAAGATGTTGAAAAAATGGGAAATGTGATTTTACGTTTAAAAAAAGAAGTACAACACTGCAAAAAATGTTATAACATCAGTGACAAAGAAATATGCCCTATTTGTATGGATACATCACGCGATCATGATATTATTTGCGTTGTCGAAAACATAAAAAATGTATTACTCTTTGAGAAAACAGCACAATACCGTGGGATGTATCATGTATTGGGAGGGCTCATTTCTCCAATGGACGGTATCGGACCTGATGAGCTTGAAAGATAGTGCGAGTTCGTATTAGCGGAGAAGCTTGCTAGCAATATTAA
>CAYSRH010000033.1:0-10581 GCA_964433245.1 uncultured Bacteroidales bacterium
CGTACCGGTTTGTCGCCGTGGTCGCGACGGAGATTGCCGAGCTCACATAGATATAAATCTTGAGAATAGCACCAATTCCATAAGTGTATAGAGGGGTTTTTACTACTTTGAGAATTGCTGATTTTTCCTGTTCCGGCCTTGCGCTCTTCGATTATTTTTCCTATCATTCACTTTTCGGGAGGATATTTCTTTTGTTGTTGCCTGTATTGACCGGCGCTGACTCCATGAAGTTTTTTAAATGCTTTGTAGAATGTATTAAGTGAAGAATAACCTGAAGATGTGACTATAGTTTTAATTGATTCTTGGCTACTTGTCATATGTTCAATAATGTAGTTCATTCTTTTTGATTCTAAATACTGGTGGAAACTTGTACCATTGTACATTTTGAATAATTTGAACAGGTAATTCTCTGATATTTGGAATTGATTACCAACACTAGTGGCAGATATAAGTGGGTTTCTAAAGGTTTTATTAATGTAGTCCTTGATTTCTGTTGCAAGGAGCTTCTGACGATTATCTGATTGGACAGTATTCTTCCTGCATATTCGGAGAAAGAGTTCTCTGATTTTTACAAACTGGGATGAATAACTTAAAGGGGTTATTTCTTCATCAAGAATCTCCTCTGTAGCTATCTGTATCTCTGTATCTTCCATTTGAAGTCTCTGGTTGATGTTTACGAGAAGGCCTATAATAATGCCAAAAAATGTTTTAATTCGTGAAAATGTAATGCATTTCTCCTGGAAGTTTTTATAGTGCAGTTCACTGAGAATTACTTCTACTCCTTCTTCATCTCCGGCAAAAACACTGTTATAGAGTTTACTTTCAACATCCAATGGGAGATAGAGGGGCATGGTCTGTTCAAAGTTTTTATCATACCAGAGAATTTCTCCGTTTCTGCTGCTTTTTTGATAGCTTAAAGTCATTGATGCCTGTTCATAGGAACGATATAATTTATCAGTTGAAGTTACACTGTTTCCTATTGAGATGGAATTTTTAAGGTGAGTATCCTCACAAATTTTCCAGTGAAGAGATTCAACATAGGTTCTGATATCACTGCGTACTCTTTCTTCGTTTATATGAAAACTTTGATGGATGAGAACAATGGTGCTGGGATTCTGGTCGTGCAGGTACACTTGACTGTTTGCCGGGTACAATTCCAGCAATACTTTCAGCTGACTTTTTCTTATAAGGAAATTGTTCGATGCTGAAAAATCCACAGCATTGTCATTTTTATATAATTTTATTAGAATAATTGTAAAAAATGATGCATATTTTTTAATACAATAGTCGATGATTTGTTCATGTTCTTCCGGTGATATGTAATATCCTTTAAGAAGTTTTTCCAAAACTGTAGACTGTATAAGTTTTTTCTGTTGTTCTAAATGACCGGTCATATTCTGAAAATAGTAACTGAGGTTTTTAAACAGGCCCCACAGAGGATTTGTCATATTCTTTGTTACTGAAAATTCTTTATCAGTCTCTTTATAGTGAAATAGAGAAAATATTTTATATAAAGGCTTACTGTTCATGTAAACAATTGTCAGTGATATTCCTATGCCGATTGTTATGATTATGGCCATTACTGTAGTAAAATACTTTTTTATTTTTTCAGTTTGTAGATTCAGGTAATCACTGGATTGAATTGTCATGAAGGTTAATGGATATATGGTCTGTTTTGAAACTTCGGTAATTATCCAACTATTGGAGTTCCGGATGCTCTCAAGTTGAGATGCTCCAAAGATACCGTTGCGCAATATCTTGTCAAAATAGATTCCTGTTGTTCTACTCAGAAGGATTCTGCCTTCCATATCAAGGACAAAAACACCACCTCCATCTGTAATATCAATATTCTTTAAAAGAGATAACAGTTTCTCACTGTTAATATAAACAACAATGACACCACGTGTACTATAACTCCCGCCAAACTTCTGAAGAAATGCTAATGGTGGACTAATCTCATTTTCCATTAAGGATATGATTTCTTTAAAAGCATAACGGGTATAAGGCGTATCATAAAAAGCAGAATAAACATTATTCATATCATCTTTGTCAAGACCAAGATTGTATTTTAAGTATGTCTCAAGGGGTAATGCTAAATTATAATTCATAATTGTTTTAGGTGATTCAGTTAAAACGAAATAATCAAGAATATAATCATCGTAAATATCCGGGGCAGCAAATTCAAGAGAGGAGTTAATGTTGTGGAGATCTCTGAAAAAGTTTTTTGATCCTGAAGAACTTGAGTCATGAGAAAGTTTTATTGTTGCTGCTTTCACGCTTAGATAGGAAATAAGTCTGTTGGTATTTGAAGATACAGTATTAAATACTTCACTAACCTGGTGGAGGAGAAACTGGTTTTTCTGGCGGACTTGAGTTTCCGTTACGGCCATCGCTCCGTTGTACAGGAAAGCACCCATGATAGAAAGTATGACAATGAGTAAGCCGTAAGGTAAAAATAACGATGTGAAGATACGGATATAGAAGTGCTTTCGCTCTTTCATGAGAACATAATTCTAAAGGTAGGTAGTCAGAAAATCAAGTGAAAGATAGGGTACAGACATGTTTGTGTATGTTTTTACCACTAGTCAATGTTTTGACACCTTGGATTTTCAAGCTTTTGACATATATTCCTGCCTTTTTCCTCTTTTGCAGAATGTAAATCACTTTGATAATGAGAATACAATCTGTTTATCTTGAGAGGTTATAAAATTGTTCAAGAAAAAGAATGCCAGCAATATGATTCATGTGCAAAACAGCTGGCTTTTATACACCATGGTTATTCCTGGTTGCCTGTTTTTCATTTTTTTTAAATATATTCCACTTTTGGGATCTGTTATCGCTTTTCAGGACTACAATATCTATAAAGGTATTTTGGAAAGTAAATGGGTCGGGATCAAGCACTTTGTTACAATTTTCTCTTATTATGATATTTACCGTGTCATTTTAAATACTTTAAGGATTGGGCTATTGCTTGTTGTGGTTGGCTTTCCTGTACCAATAATCCTTTCTCTTTTAATAAATGAAATACCACGTATATCCATCAGGAGAACAGTGCAGAGCCTTCTGTACCTACCTCATTTCTTTTCATGGGTTCTGATTGCAAATCTGGTATTTAACCTTTTAAGTGCAAATGGACCCTATATTGCACTTCGGGAGTTTCTAGGAATGAAACCGTTCTTTGTGATGAATCATAAAAAATATTTTGATCTGATTCTTGTTCTGAGTAATATCTGGAAAGAAGCGGGTTGGGGTACTATCATATATCTTGCTGCTATATCGGGAATATCACCATCAATTCTTGAATCCTCAGTAATTGACGGTGCTAATAAGTTTCAGAGGATTCTGCATATTATCATTCCGTATATCATACCAACTGCTGTTATTCTTCTTCTCCTGCGGGTGGGTCAATTTCTGGATATCGGATTTGAGTTTATCTATCAGTTTATAACTCCAATTAATCAAGATATCGGGGACATCATTGAAACATACAATTATCGGGCCGGTATTATAGAAGGGAAATTCAGTCTTACGGCTGCTCTGGGTATTAGTAAGGCAGTTGTAGGATTACTGCTTATTACATCGTTCAATAAAATTGCAAATAAGTATAGTGAATCAGGTGGATTGTGGTAAAATGGCAGCTAAAAAAACTGAAAGAATATGGGAACAAAGCATTAGTTTTATCATGATAGGTTTGGCTCTTTTAACTCTGTACCCATTGATTTATGTTCTTTCCACATCGATCAGTCATGTATCGTTTGTGAAGCGGGGGCTTGTGTATCTATGGCCCAAAGGAATAAATCTCGCTTCATGGGAATATATCCTGGGCTTGAAGACCGTCCTTCGACCAGTTGTAGTGACAACTGTAGTAACCATTGTCGGTACAACATGGTGTATGTTGGTTACTATTCTCCTTGCGTATCCGACTGCAAAATCAGGTTTTTCTCTCACAAAGATAATTTCTATAGGGGTGGTTTTTACCATGATCTTAAAACCGCCAATGATACCGTATTTTCTTACTCTCAGGGCATATGGGCTTATTAACAATCCTCTGGTACTTATTTTACCTCATACGGTGATTGCTTACAATTATTTTGTAATCCGGACATTTTTCAAACAAGTCCCTAATTCGTTGGAAGAGTCAGCACTAGTTGATGGAGCGAATTATTATCAAATTCTTTTTAGCATTATTGTTCCTGTATCCAAAGCAGCACTTGCGACTATCGGGTTGTTTTACGGAGTCCTTTGCTGGAATCAGTTCTACCATCCGAAACTTTTCATCCATAGTGAAAGGTTTGTCACGGTTCAACTTTATTTACGACAGATACTGGACCGAGCGAATAATCTTGATACAGTCCAAAGTCTTGCTTCTACATTGGATGCGAAATATGGACCAGAAACTTTAAATGCAGCTGCTGTAATTTTTATGACACTACCAATCATCTCTGTGTACCCTTTTCTCCAAAAATACTTTGTGAAAGGTGCAATGCTTGGTGCTATCAAAGGATAAACTGTCTGTATGTGGTCGTTGACCACTTAAAATATTTTTTCTATATCAAAGAGGTGTTTATTATGTTAAAGAAAATGTTGTCACTATTTCTACTGTTTTCTTTATTTTCGGCGTTCAGTTCTATAAACCTTGTGGCCGGAGGACAAAAAGATAATGCTGAACTTGCATCAGGGGAAACGCGTTATCTGGAGATTTTCTGGGGTGGATACAATGAAAAAAATACAGTCACTAAGGATAATCCCTTTGTACAAAGAGCGGTTGAAGCTTTAGGTGTTGGATATGAAATGCCGCTTGTTTCATGGAACAGCGGAAACGACTATACAGAGAAATTGAGACTCCGTCTTGCTGCTGGGGATCCGCCGGATATATTCCGTCTTCCAAATTTCGGTTTCAGTATTGCTGAGCTTGTTGAAGGAGGGGTTGCCGCAGATTTAACGGAAAAGCTTCCGAATGAAGCTCCTTATCTGGTTGAAGTGGTTGATGAAATCTTTTGGAAAATTGTCAAAGCAGATTCACCGGAAGAAGGTAAGATTTACTATCTGCCTGCATTAAGAAAGGCTCCTACTCATGGTGCATTTATTCGTCAAGACTGGCTGGAAAGAATTAATATGGATATACCTGAAACCGAAGAAAGTTTTCATCAAATGCTGAAGGCATTTAAGGATCAGGATGCAAATGGAAATGGTGATCCTGGTGATGAAATACCAACAGGGGGCCGAGGACCTGGGAGATGGTGGGATCATCTGTTTACACCATACGGAGTTGCAATGATGGAAGGTTTTCCATCCTGGGATTATTATGATGGAGAGTTGCAGTATTCAGCGGTACAACCGGAAATGAAAAAGGTTATTGAAAAAATAGTTGAATTATATAATAAAGGTCTTATAGATCCCGAAGTCCTCATAAATAAATCAAATACATGGCAAGGAAAATATCTTAACAACCAGGTAGGAGTATGGTTCCATATGCCGATTTATGTACAGGGTAGAATTCAGTCTTTATATTCAGAATTCCCGAACTCAAAGCTCACATGGTTTCCGCCGTATAAAGTTGAGGGGGTTGACGATAAGTGGAATAGCGGGTACGTAGCTGTTCAGAATACAGGTGAACGCGTAGTAATAGCAAACAAGGATGAGCAAACCATTAATGATGCTTTACATCTCTTAGATTATATACAAAGACCTGAAGTTATAAAAGAGAATCTCTATGGAATTGAAGGGCTGCATTATAAAGAAGTAAATGGTGATATTGTATTCAGGACTGATAATCTCTCAGAACAGGAAGAATTGGCTTCATGGTTTGCCAGATCGCCGTTAGTTACAACAACTGATGTACTAAAGTCGGATATTGAGGTGTCTTTGCTTACGATGGAAGATCAGGAAATGGCTGACAGGTTGAAGGAGGATATTTTTAATATCATTGATGATGCAAAAGTAATCCAGATTCCAGGCACCAACCTTCCCCAGAGTATTTATGATGGGTACCCAGATATTGCTACCCATAAACTATATTTTGAGTATCTGGCTAAGATCATGCTTGGAACCCTTGATATTGACGCATGGGATGAGTTTGTACAGCGCTGGTATGATACAGGCGGAGCTGTTGTTACAAAACGTGCTCAGGAGACAGCTGCGAAAATTGGTCTGGAATAATGTGTTTTGATTGATTGGTGACATTTTATCTGATCCCTGAACTATTGGGGATCAGATGGTGTCCGATTTAAACAATAAGCTCTATGTTTTTAGGAAAAGGAAATTTTGTATTATGATGTTTGGAGACGAAAGAGACATTTTTTTTACTAGAAGAATGGGGATGTTTGTGACATGGGGATTGTTCGCTATTCCTGCATGGCATGAGCAGATTTTATGGCGAAAACGGTTAAATAGAACTCAATATGAAAAGTACATTGATGACTTTAATCCATCTGATTACGATCCTGATAAATGGATTGATGCAGCAGAAAGCGCAGGAATGGAATATATTTGTTTTGTAAGCAAGCATCATGACGGTTTTTGTATGTGGGATACGAAATATACTGATTACAATGTAATGAATACTCCTTATGGAAAGGATATACTTGGAATGTTGGCGGAAGCATGTCAGAGGAGAAATTTCCCTTTAAGTATCTATTATTCGTGCCCTGACTGGCATCATCCAAATTATCCTAATCTCGGGCGTCATCATGAACTTTTTGGTCCGCGCCCGGATGATAATCCGGATATCGGTAAATATTATAAGTTTGTAAAAAAGCAAATAGAAGAATTATGCAGTAATTATGGGAAAATATATCAATTCTTCTGGGATATAAATGTTGCTGAATACTGGGACCAGGAGTTGATTAATTTCATCCGATCGTTACAGCCAGGAATACTTATTAATGATCGTGGTCCCGGTAAGGGCGATTATTCTACTCCGGAAAGACATGTTCCCGAAGGAGATAGATTTCACTCTCCTACAGAAGGTTGTCAATCTTTGGGGAGACTTAGTTGGGGGTATAAAAAGGATGAATTGTATTATTCCTATAAATATTTAATGCAGAGCATAGATAAAATTCTTGCAATGGGTGGGAATTACCTATTAAATGTAGGTCCAACCGCTCAGGGTACAATTGCTAAAGAAAATTTAGAGGTTCTTAATGTAATTGGTAATTGGTATTCCAGGACAAGAGAAGCGTTTTATGACACTGTTCCGGCTACACATCTTGTGATACATGATCTTGGAATAGTGAATGATGAGAGCCTTGAACTGGACGAATTCCTTTTGACAAGAAAAGATAATATTATATATGTTCACCTTCATAAAGATCCAATTAGTGATGGAATTATCATGAGGGATCTGGACTTGTTGCCTAAAAGCGCCGTGTTGTTGAATAATGGAGAGGTATTGAATAGTACCGTAGAGATAGTCCCAAGATTTTCTCATGAGAAACCATATCTAATCATAAGAAATATTCCAGTGAATAAGATAACTGGAGAAGTACTAGTCATTAAATTGGAATTCGATGAATATCTTTTTGTGTAGATAGCATGTAGACCTATTCATGTTCCAAATAACCATAGGTTTAGGTCCCTGCTGGTGTATGAATAACATATTACTGTCTTTTTTTACACAGACAGTAATATGATTTATTATTTTCTTTATACTTCTTAAAAGCTCACTATTGTAATTATTTTGTTTAGATAACAGTTTTTCTGATGAACAAAATGAGTGCTACAGTAAGATCCCGCTATAGTGGTCAATTTGTATTGTAAAAAAGAATAATGGTCTATGCATATTGTATCGTCAGTATTTTTTTTTATATACTATCATCAATTCCATATAGGAAGAAAATGTATGTTTAATAAGCGGGTCAGATTTTGAAGAAGAAAAATATTACGATGAAAGATGTGGCAAACCTTTCAGGATTTTCCATATCTACTATATCTCATGTCATTAATAACACACGGTTTGTAGAGGAAGAAACAAAAGAGAAAATTCTGCAGGCAATTAAAAAACTCAACTATAAGCCTAATCCCTTTGCTCAGAGTCTGAAGGGAAAGGGGATGAGTACTATAGGGGTGATTATATCTGATATCAGTGAAGAATATTTTGCAAATGCAATTAAAGCTATAGAAGAAAAAGCGTATCTTTCAGGTTTTAATGTGATGCTGTGTGATTCGGAGGAAGACTCGAAAAAAGAAAGAGCGCAGATTGAATCTCTGATCCGAAAAAACGTTGATGGAATTATCATTGTTCCTGCTGATTCGGAGATGCCGTACAATACATATATAGATCCACAGACTCCCATAGTACAAATGGATAGAAAAGCGGAACATCTGTCTGCGGATTTTGTCGGAATTGATAACTTTGAATGTTCAAAGACAGCGACAAAGCGCATGCTGGAAATGGGATGTAAAAGTTTAGCATTTATTGGATATAAGAGTTCAGTGTTTACTATGAAGGAGCGAAGGGCGGGATACCTTGCGGCCATGAAGGATGCAGGCATTGATAATGATTCAAGTGTGCTCCTTTTGAATCCGCAAAGTGATGACTCGGAAGGAGCAATTTCTGCCTGGCTTTCTGAATGTAAGGGGTTTGATTCCATAATGTGCGGTAACGACAAAGTTTGTTATGATACATTGTCTGCATTGAGTAAGGGTGAATCCTGTGATTTCAGTAAGATCACTCTTTTTTCTTTCAATAATTCAAGGTGGTTCAAGTTTTTACAGTATCCGGTTTTTGCGGTTATTCAACCAGCAAGTGAAATTGGAGTAATAGCATTGGATCTTCTGCTTCACAGGATAAAAGGAACAGGTCCTGAGTATCCTGAAGAGATTTTCCTGAAGCCCGGGTATATTTTCAGAAATCAATAGAAAGTTTTTTTTGACAAGTAGTATAATGTGTGCAAAAATATATAAACGATTGCGCAAACGTTTATATAATATGTAGGAGTGAATGATGACATCAAGAGAACGGTTAATGACAGCTTTGCATAAAGAGAAACCTGACAGGCTGCCCGCAACAGTCCATCAATGGCAGGGGTATCATCTTGATAAGTACATGAACGGAGTTTCTGATCTGGAGGCGTTCCGTAAGGTTGGGTTGGATGCACAGATCCAGTACTTTGAAAATATGGCGCAATTCTGGCAGGTGAATGCTGATTTTTCAAAACTGAATACTCCCCAGTGGAAAGATAAACCGGTGGTTATTAATAATGATCCGGATAACCGTCTGACGAAACACACAATAACAACACCGGATGGAATTCTGACATATGAAACTGGAGGAAACAGAAAGACAACCTGGATCACAAAATATCTCATAGAGAAAGATGAGGATATTGAACTAATCAGGAAGTATATGCCTGTACCCGCACTCAATATGATGAATATTGAGAAACTGTATGATGAGATAGGGGATGATGGTATTCTGCGCGGATTTGTCTGGGGAGACCAGGCCGGTTGCTGGCAGCATGCGGCCTGCCTGATGGATATCAGTGATCTTATTCTTGCGGCAATTGACAAGCCGGAGTGGGTTCACAGGCTTTTGAAGATTCTTCTGGATAAAAAACTGCAATTCATTGAAAACATGAATGGCGCTAAGTTTGATCTCATTGAGACCGGAGGAGGATCCTCTTCATCCACCTTAATTTCCCCTGAATTCCACAGAGAGTTCTGTCTTCCATATGACCGTGAAATGCATGATGCGTTGCATAATCTGGGTTTTCTTGTAACTTACCATACCTGTGGAGGGACACTGGGGATTGAAGACTTCATAGTGGAAAACAATACGGATATTTCAGAGACACTCGCACCGGTAAGCGTTGGGGGAAATCAGGAACCGTGGGATTTTGCGGAAAAAATTGATGGAAGAATAGCAATGATTGGAGGATTAGATCAGTTCAATATTCTGGAAGGAAGCAATGACGGAATACATGAAATGGTACGGAAACTGTTTCTTACTGTTGGAAAAAATGGCGGATACGTATGTTCCGCATCTGATCATTTCTTTGAAACACCTGTTGAAAAGTTAACTGTATTTGCTGAAGCAGCCAAAGCATGCAGGTACTAATACTGAAAAAAAGTATAGTTAAACATGTTTGACAAAGTTCAGTTCAGGAGGAATTGATGAAGAAGAACAGGATGATTCTGTTTCGTAACCGCTTCATAAACCCCTTCTATTGTTCCCCGCCAAGAGTTCTTTACAGTAAACCAGCAAACTTGCCGATAGTAGTTTCCGTAGGATGACAGAAAGTTTTTCTCCCTCTCCAACCTAAAGAAAAAGGGTGCCCAACTCCTGGCAGAGTTAACGGGCACCCGGTAACTGTGAAAACGGCACAGTCGAATATAATCTACATGATTTCATTCAGTATTGTCACCTCCTGTATGAGCACCATTGGTGCCCTCTCTGTGGAAAAGTCCATCCTCTGAAGATTCACTCGCGACCGTGGCGCAGCTGGTTCGACTCGAACGAAGAGAGGGTATGGATTCAGATTGTTGTCATTAAGTGTTCCGACTCCAGGAAGCAGGGAAAGCCGTATACAAAGCGGCTGCTGCCGGATTTTCTTATTCCCTACAGCCCGGTTCGTCTGGACC
>CAYSRH010000034.1:0-10581 GCA_964433245.1 uncultured Bacteroidales bacterium
ATTTTATCGCCTTTAGGGCAGCTATTGAGTTACTTCATGAAACGGGAATGAGTAGTGTTATTAATCAGGTATATAAAAAAGCAAAATCTTTTTTAGAAAATTCACAGTATGTTCCTTCTGTAAATTATGTTAAAGAGATATACAAGCCCTTCACTGCAAAACAGATATCGGAAAAAATAGCACAAATGTTGATGGAAAATAATGACTTAAAATCAAATGTTAAGATTGTTTATCAATCAATAGAAAATCTTCATGCAGCATGTCCGGATAATCTGGGGGATTGGTATTTCACAGGAAACTATCCCACACCGGGAGGAAACAAGGTAGTGAACCGTTCATTTGTTAATTTTGTAGAAGGGATAAATGAAAGATCCTATTAAAAACAATATGTTTTATTGATGATCCAGGTAGAGAACATATCAAAATTTTATGGCAATCTTCAGGTTTTAAAAGGAATCAGTGTCCGGATAGAAACCAGGGAGGTTGTTTCTGTTGTTGGTCCCAGTGGAGCAGGGAAAACGACACTTCTCCAGATCATTGGTTCATTAAGTAAACCCTCCTCAGGAAAAGTTCTTGTTAATGGCATTGATATACATGCTTTGCCCGATAATGAGATGGCCAGATTCAGAAATAGAAATATTGGATTTGTCTTCCAGTTTCATCAGTTATTGCCTGAATTTACTGCCCTGGAAAATGTATGTATCCCTGCATTTATAAGAGGTGTAGGGAAAAAAGAAGCGGAAGAAAAAGCAAGAGGTTTGTTGAAATATTTAAATCTGCTTAACAGAATGGATCATAAGCCGATGGCTCTTTCCGGAGGAGAACAACAACGTGTTGCTGTTGCCAGGGCTTTGATCAACGATCCACAATTGATATTGGCTGATGAACCTTCAGGAAATCTTGACACCAAAAGCAAAGAAGAGTTACATAAACTCTTTTTCTCTTTACGTGATGAGTTTGATATGACAGTTGTTATTATAACCCACCATGAAGAATTGGCAAAAATGGCAGATCGAGAATTGTTGGTTCAGGATGGAGTTCTTGTTCAAGGTGTTGATTTATAGTAATTAAAGCCATGTTTTCCCCGTATGGTAATTATGTAATATTGTCATAAATATTTACATTATTATTTTTTGGCATAATCCTTGTAAGCATATTTTAGTGAAGAATTAAAATATGAATTATAAAAAACATTTAAAATGGGAAAAATAATAGGAATAGACTTAGGAACGACCAATTCTTGTGTATCTGTAATGGAAGGGAATGACCCGGTTGTTATCCCCAATAGCGAGGGAAAAAGAACAACACCTTCCATTGTTGCTTTTATTGAAAATGGGGAAAGAAAAGTAGGGGATCCTGCCAAACGGCAAGCCATTACAAATTCGAAAAAAACAATTTATTCTATTAAGCGGCTCATGGGGGAGAAGTATGATCAGGTGAAGGAAGAAGCCGGCAGGGTTACTTATGAAATAATGAAAGGGGCAAATAATATTCCCAAAGTAAAAATTGATGACAGGGAATATACTGCACAGGAAATTTCTGCAATGGTTCTTCAGAAAATGAAAAAAACAGCAGAAGATTATTTGGGACAGGAGGTTACTGAAGCTGTTATTACGGTGCCTGCATATTTTAGTGATTCTCAAAGGCAGGCAACCAAGGAAGCCGGAGAGATTGCAGGGTTGACAGTAAAAAGGATCATTAATGAACCCACAGCTGCAGCATTGGCATATGGATTGGATAAGAAGCAGAAAGATATGCGGATTGCTGTATATGATTTGGGTGGTGGAACTTTTGATATATCCATTTTAGAATTGGGTGATGGTGTTTTTGAAGTAAAATCAACCAACGGGGATACACATCTTGGTGGTGATGATTTTGACCAGGTAATTATTGACTGGTTGGCTGAAGAGTTTAAAAAAGATGAAGGAATTGATCTGCGGAAGGATTCTATGGCACTTCAACGATTAAAAGAAGCTGCGGAAAAAGCAAAGGTTGAGTTATCCAGCGCTACCAGTACCGAAATCAATTTGCCGTATATCATGCCTGTGGATGGCATACCAAAACACCTTGTAAAGACTTTGTCAAGGTCTAAATTTGAACAGTTGTCGGATAATCTGATTCAACGCACAATAAAACCTTGTGAAGTAGCACTGAAAGATTCCGGATATCAGACTTCCGAGATTGACTATGTAATTCTCGTTGGAGGGTCAACAAGAATACCTGCCATACAAGAAGTTGTGGAGAAATTTTTTGGCAAAACACCTTCTAAAGGAGTGAATCCGGACGAAGTAGTTGCTGTTGGTGCAGCTATTCAGGGAGGAGTTCTTTCCGGTGATGTGAAAGATGTTCTTTTGCTGGATGTTACGCCTCTGTCTCTTGGTATTGAAACCATGGGAGGAGTCATGACAAAGTTGATTGAGGCGAATACGACAATTCCTTCAAAAAAGACGGAAACGTTTACAACTGCTGCTGACAACCAGCCTTCAGTGGAGATTCACGTGTTACAGGGAGAAAGGTCTATGGCCAGAGACAATAAAACAATTGGAAGATTCCACTTGGATGGAATTCCTCCGGCACCAAGAGGTGTTCCTCAGGTTGAAGTGACTTTCGATATTGATGCAAATGGAATATTGAATGTTTCGGCGAAGGACAAAGGAACAGGAAAAGAGCAGCGTATAAGAATTGAAGCTTCCAGTGGATTAAGTGAAGATGAGATCAACAAAATGAAGGAAGAAGCGAAAGCCAATGAGGCGAATGACATAAAAGAAAAAGAACGCATTGAAAAACTCAACACGGCTGACAGTCTTATTTTCCAGACAGAAAAGCAAATGAAAGAGTTTGGAGATAAGATTCCTGCGGAGAAAAAAACACGAATAGAAGAGTCTGTGAAAAACCTGAAGGAAGCACATCAAAAGCAGGATATTGACGCTGTTGATGCCATGACCAAAGAATTGAATGATGCATGGCAGGAGGCTTCACAGGATATTTATAATGCACAACAAGCCGGAGGGGAACAGCAAGCTCCTACAGAAGAAGATGCCGGATCCCAGGATCAACAAAAAAATAATGGCAAAAATGATGATGGAGAGGTGACAGATGTTGATTTTGAAGAAGTGAAATAATAATTATTCTTGCAATTTAAAAAGCGGGATGCATTTTATGTGTCCCGCTTTTTTTTACCAATTGTAAACATAAGAAGAAGGTGAATCCAGTATCTGTATCCGGTCTTCCATGTACTCTTCCCCAATAGAGCTGGCGTCTAACAATGCATCTACAACTTCATTGACGACATTTCCGGAGACATTCAGGGTGGTCAGTGCCTGTGCGGCTGTTCCTGTATCTCCTTCCTTTAATGTAAGTCTTTTGACGAGGGATGTAGTTCCACTTTCAGCTCCGGCATTAAGAGCAATGTTGGTCATTTCTTCAGCTCTGTCTTCGAGACAGGTAACGGATATTTCACAATGTTCATCCGGCATGATTGTATGAAGTCCCTGCATTGTTTGCTGATCGATTGAACCTGACCTCTTTCTCCACTGTGTTCCTCTTTTTAATTCATCAATAGCAGCAATAACCTGCTCCATACTGGCAGCATGTTCTTGTTGACCTATATTAATCTTCCTATCAAGCAATCCTGCACTGACAGGGGTTCTATAGATAAAGCCACGTCCCGGTCGGTTTAGTTCGCCAACTTCCATAAGAAGGGGGATGATGTTCTCTGTGTCATGCTCAGGTATCACCAGATGCACCATTTCTTTTTCCTGGGGCAGGGTTATCCGGATTAATCCCAGTTGTTCTTTAATATCATTATTTGAACCCATTGTAATAAGTGGAACACAGATACCCAGGTCCAATGCCAGTTTTGCTATTTTTTCTGCACTGTCTTTCATGTTTAGCACGCAGGTAACAAAAGCCAACTCATGCAATAATTGTACGGGCGCATGTGTTGCATTGAGTTTTTTATTTTCTTTGTCAGGTTCTATGATTCGGGGGGGTTCTACGTTATAAAATTCGACCAGATCTTGTGCTATAACAAATCCTCTTCCCGGATTATATAATGCCAGGTGTTCAATGAGAGACATAAGCACACCGTGTGACATATCCCGGGGAACACTAAAGCGAAATACTTCAAAGGAAGTACTGTCAAGTTGTTCGTTTTTTCCGGGTAAACCCAAGGGGCGTTTTTTAAGCTGTTTTTTCAAGGTTCTGCCACTTTCAATATATACATTCTGCACGCCAATCTCTACAAGATATTCAACAAGAGAATGGCTTAGCAGATGATTAATGGCACAGGTAATATGGCTGACCCGGTGTGGGGTATGTATGCCTTTACTCATTTGATCTCTCCAAACAGCTCTGGATGGAGATTTCACCTTTTTTGTTTTTTTATCAGTCGTTACCATGATCTACTCCTCATTGGTTTGTTTTAATGATTTACGTTGTTGGTATTGGTTGTACACTCCGAATAATAAGACAGTAAATATAGGATATACAGAAGCTTGCGCTAAAACACCGAATCCGTCAATTACATTCATCTCACTTCCTATACTAAGTCCCATGGCCAATACCAAAGGCACTGTTACAGGTCCGGTAGTAACACCTCCACAGTCCCATGCAATAGAAGTAAAGTTATCTTCGTTCATATAAGTCAGAGGGATTAGTGTTAAGTATGGAGGGATTAGCAACCAGATAGTTGGAATGTCATACATAATTCTGGCGACTCCTGCCATCAAGCCCAGACCCACACCTATGGCAACAATAAAAATAATTTTTTTTCTTTTTATAGCGCCAACCGTAAGGTCTTCGACAGTTTTCCCCAAAGCATTCAATCCGGGTTCAGCCAGGGTTGCTCCCAGTCCCATTCCAAAGGCAAACAGAAAAATTAAACCTATGCCAATGAATGTGAGATTAGAAGGAAACATTGGTGCCCTGGTAACCAGATATTCATAAAGTCCTTTTTCTTTGTCATAGTTTTCTTCTTTGAATTCAATTTTTTTCAGATCATTTTGCTCTGCAAGAAAAAAATGACGCTTCTGTTCTCCGTCAAGAGTTACTGTGTTGATCAACAGATTTTCGTCAAAGTCTTTTATATATACTCTGTCCAGCACTTCTTCTTCTGTTTGAAATGCAAGGGGAAGTTGGGATCCTACCTGGCTACCTAAAGGATCCAGTCCCAGCCTGATTCCTGAAGTCAGCAATGTCATGCCAATCAAGGTAAAAATTATCCCCAGTGCAATTTCATCATGAAACCGGAGCCGTTGTTTTAAAAACAGAAATAACACCAGTAGCAAAAAAATTGATAAAGGGATTACAGCCCGAAGAGCGATAGCTCCTTCTTCTTTAAACACTTCGGTAAGCGATGTTTTTTCTTTGGCTTTTATAAATTCAGCTTCGATGTTGCTTAAATAACGGGATTCACTATCCGAAGCAATTGATGTCAGCCAATTGTCAAAAGAAAGTCCCCCCAATAAAACAGTTCTTGCTTGAGCATCAGTTTTGAGAGAAGTTAATGCTTGTAAATAGTCTTCTTCATTACCATAAAAAGATTTTCTTCCTGTCTCAGTTCCCCGGGTAAAAGCATGTTGAGCCAATGCTTCTTCGTCTTCAAATATGAGCAGGGCCTGCTCTCTTTTTTCCGGGTTGAAGAAACTGGCTTCATCTGTGGATACAGGTGCTTTTGTATTCATGTATAAACTAAAAGAAAGCACACTTAGGACAGGGAATGCAGATGCGAGCATGATGATTCCGAAACCTCCACTTGATGATTCGCTTTTACCTGTTGCCCTGGAAACGCCAATTCCCAAAGCCAGAACAAGGGGTACCGTAACAGCACCTGTTGTAACAGCACCGGAATCCCAAGCCAGTCCAATAATGGTAGAAAGGTTGGGGTGAAATGTCATAATGGCTGATACGACTAACAAAAGGGGAATGATAATATATACAAATGGCTTTAAAGAGAGCCCGTAATAGAATCGTATCATTCCAAATACCACAGCAATTCCTACGCCTGTGCCTATAGATAATACAAGTGGTTCTGTATGAATTTCAAGAAGCATATAAAGAAGTGGGGCATCCCATGCCGTTACAGATTGTCCGGCTGTTCTCAAGGCACTAATAGCCGGTTCTGCAAGGGTGGATCCAAATCCTAAAATTAATCCGAATATAGCAATAACGGTTATTCCTACTTTGGCCGGCAGCTTAACTCCTACACGTTCGCCAACAGGCATCAGACCTAAAAACAAACCTTCGAGAAAAAGTGCCAACCCGAGGATCACCAGTCCTATACCTCCTGCAATTCCCAGTGCGTCAGATAAAGGCACTTTAAGTATAATTATTTGAAATAAGGAGAGATAGAGAATTACAAATGCAACAAGTTTAAGCTGGTCTATGATGTGGGTTTTTGCATAATTAAAGATCATTACAATTGACTCGAATAGAGGTATTTGCTTTTTACGTTTGGCTTCCATATGTTATATATTAGAAAAGTTAATGTTTCAGGCATTCTTATTTTCAGGCATTAAAAATAGAATTTTATTTGAATATTAGCTACAAAAAGCAACAAATTAGAAGAAAAATTTATTTTATTTCGGGCATTCCTTTGTATTGTACAATTTTTTCCGGTTGATTGCAATGGAAAAAACTGTGGTTCATATGGTCACGTTCATCCAAGCTGATGCGCCTGAAAACATCAGCCCAGCTGTCCACATCTGCATACTTCTTTACCAGGGGCTGTGTTACTTTTTCATTTTCCCATTGGGGATTGTCTTTAACGGCTTGTGCATACACATGTTCTGCATGGTCTTCAAATTCAGCATTAAAATAGAAGGCGCTTTTGATATGAAGGAAGGCAATAATTTTTGATATGATCACATAGGACAGAATGAATGTAAGAGCAATCGGGGAGAATAGATACCAGGGATCTTTTAGTCCATCTTCTTTCATTTTTTCATGAATAACCAAGAGGTGCATGTATTCATTGTCCTGAGCTTCCCTTCCCCACAACATGATTTTTTCTGCTTTTTCAACCTTTTCTGTATTACGGTATTGTTTCGTCATCTTGATATATTGCCGGATTTCCCATTGGCGGTAAGGAACTGATGCCAATATTTCCAGTAGTTTTGCTTTGGCTATTGTTGTTTTTTTTCCGGTCACCAGATCCATAGCAAAAAAGAAGAATTTTGCTGTCAGGCAATATTTCATGCGTGGTCTGTTAAGTGTATTGAACTGTTCTGTACGTAAATCAATGGTTTCCATTTTTTACTTTTTTAATTATCAAGATTGTAAGAAAGTCCAAGACTGATGATTTGTTTGTATTGTGTCCTGGGACCGAATTTATCCGGTGTTCCATCATTGTTGGTGTCGATACCAATGTCCACATCATCATCATAGATCAGTTGGGTTGATAATGCAAGCGTAATATATTTATTTACTTTCATTGTAATTAAAACCTCCCAGTTTACATCAATATTCTGGGGATTGTGAAGGTAGTTTGAAAATATATCCACCCTTGTTGTCAGGTTTACATCTTCAAGGATATTGTTTTTTTGAAAAGCCAATCTGACATATCCTCCAAACTCACTTCGGCTTTTTTTTCCGGGCTTCAGTATTTCTCCTGTGTTTTCATCAACAACGGCTTCTTCAACACCAAAGGAGCCTGTGTTCGCTAATTTCTGGTTGTTTACGATCGTTATCTTGGTTGTTACCGGTGCAATGAACACACTAAGATAGCGATTGGGTTTATAATCCATCCCAACAGCTCCGATGAGATAAGCAGGGGAGAGAAACCCCGAAATTTTTACGCTGTCATTTGGATAATTGTATCCGGCATCCATTTGTGTTTTGAAATTTAACAATCCGGAATAATGCCATTTTTTTGAGGCACGGCGACCAAATTTGGAACTCAGATCTATTCTGTCATTTGTTTTCATCCATTCAGATCCTTTTCCTTGTCTCAGGATGCCATATCCTGCATCCAATGAATTGTCCCAGCTTATGTTGTCAAGCCTGTAATTGGCATAAAAATTTGTTATGCCGCTTAATTCCAGTGAGTTTTGTCCTCCGGATGCCCAGTTTACAAATGAAGCTTGTGTTGCACCGATCGATAGGAAAAAACCACTTTGCCATCCTTCAGTTGTATCTGTAATTTCTTCTCTTAGAATGTTTTCCGGTTCTATTATTTGGGCATGTAAGGGAGATATGAAGTAAAGAAACAAAAGGATGAGGTAAAGCTGTCTCATTATTCGTGTTTTGTGAAGATTTTATTGTTTGATTCTTACTTGTTTATGTACATTAGTTATATTTGGTATAGCTTGTACATTTTTTTAATCAGGTGGAGCCGGCGGGATTCGAACCCGCGTCCAAACAAGTGACACATTTGCTTTCTACATGCTTAGTTTATCTTTAATTGTCGGGATAAAGCCGGCGATAAACAACCTACTTTATCCGTATCTTCTGGATACAGATTACACTCAGAAGCCACCGTGTAATCCGACCTGATAATTGCTGCACCCCTGAACCGGCGAGGTATCAGGCTGAACCTTCCGAGGGATGTCTTGCTTCAGTTCCTTGAACCGAAACGACCTTTACGGTCTGCAATAATCTACTGTACTTCGATTATGCTGCAAGAGCGTAGTTATCTTCGCCATTTGTTTGTTTATGACCATTTTTTAAGGGAATTGTCATGTGGCCCTGCATGCTTACAAATCCATCATCCTTGCTGTCAAAACCAGTCGGCCCCAATATTGTTTAAGAACGTTCGCATTTAAGAATGCAAATTTCGATAAAAAAACGGGAACCAGCGAATGTTTATTGCAATTTTTTTAATTTTTGGATGATTTCTTTTTGGTCGGCAGAATTAAATACAAAACTTCCGGCAACCAACACATCAACACCTGCTTTTACAAGCAAAGGTGCATTTTCAGTGGAAACACCTCCATCCACCTCAATTAATGCGGCACTTTCTTTTTCTTTGATCAGACGTTTGCATTGCCTGACCCGTTCGTATGTCTCAGGAATGAATGATTGTCCCCCAAAACCGGGATTAACAGACATGAGCAGTACCATATCAAGATGCACAATGATATCTTCGAGAAAGTTGACAGGGGTATGCGGATTTAAGCACACCGAAGCTTTTAATCCGAGATTTTTTATGGATTGAACCGTTCTGTGCAAATGGGGGCAGGTTTCAAAATGCACAGTAATAATATCTGCTCCGACTTCTGCAAATGCGGTAATATATTGATCCGGATTTGTAATCATTAAATGAACATCCAAAGGTTTTCTGGCATGTTTCTTTATATATTTAAGCACGGGTAGTCCAAAAGATATATTAGGAACAAAGACACCGTCCATGATATCACAATGGATATAATCAGCAACACTGGTATTAATCATTTCAATATCACGTTGCAAATTACCAAAATCGCTTGCAAGAACAGAAGGTGCAACCAGATGCTTCATGTTAAAAATTTATTAAAACTTTAAATGAATATTCAGCAATGATTGCTAAAGTACTATATTTTTTGTTATCCGAGGAAGGTTTTTAGAATTTTTGTTTTTCTTGCATTGTACTTCATGTTTTTTATGGCTTTGTCTTTGATTTGCCTTACACGTTCTCTTGTTAATCCAAGTTCTTTTCCAATTTCTTCTAATGTATAAGGATGTTTCCTGCGTTGAAGACCGAAGTACATTTTGAGAATAGTCGCTTCACGTGGGTTTATTGCTGTCAGCGCTCTCGCTACTTCTGCTTTTAGTGAGTCATTCATGAGTTTGTCTTCCGGACCGGGCAGGTCTTCATTTTCCATAATGTCCTGCATACTGCGGTCTTCTTCATCCCCTCCGATAGGAGCATCTATTGACACATGTCGTTTTGTGGGAATCATGAAATCTCTTATCTGATCAGGCTCAACATTAAGTAAATTGGATACTTCCTCGATAGAAGGCTCCCTTTCATAGATTTGTTCTAATTCAACCAGCGCCTTATTCACCTTATTCAGTGACACCAGTTTGTTTTGGGGGAGTCTGACAATTCTTGCCTGTTCTGCAATCGCTTGTAGAATTGTTTGACGAATCCACCATACAGCATATGAAATGAATTTAAATCCTTTTGTTTCATCAAATCGTTGTGCCGCTTTAATTAGTCCGAGGTTTCCTTCATTGATCAGATCAGATAAAGTTAATCCCTGATTTTGATATTGTTTTGACACTGAAACAACAAACCTGAGATTTCCTTTTATAAGCCGCTCTATGGCTTTTGTATCTCCTTTTTTTATTCTTCTTGCTAATTCAACTTCTTCTTCAGGGTTTAGCAAATCTATTCTACTAATCTCGGTAAGATATTTATCTACAGATGATGTTTCTCTGTTTGTGACTTGCTTAATGATCCTTAACTGTCTCATAAAAATCGTTTTTTTTATTTAGAATACGATTCTTTTTATTTTCTTTTACGAAAAAATGGTTTTTAGGTTGCACATATTATTATGAAAAATTTGTTTTTTTGAAAAAAATTATATACAACACATAAAGTAAAAAAAACAGAAAGTAAAGAACTCTTTTATAACTCCAAAATATGATTAACTTTGTGAT
>CAYSRH010000035.1:0-10404 GCA_964433245.1 uncultured Bacteroidales bacterium
TGCTTTTATCTGTTTTTATTTTGACGTATGATATTCAAAAAGCCTCTATTGTTTTCTATTTAATTGGTTTTGTTGTGTTAACAGTTTTATATAAGGGTAAGGTGTCTTTGCGTTTGTTGTTTATTTCAATAGGAACTGCCGCTGTTTTACTAATATTAGGGTACGTTTATACAGGAGGGAGAGGTTTTGTTCAGTTAATAGATATTCAATCTGCTTTTTACGGCAGGATTTTTATTAGTGGATATGGCGGATTCCCTTTGTCTTTGGAATTGTTTCACGATGTTATAAATACCTGTACTGTTCACATAGGAATTCCAACTTTTATTCTTAACTATTTTGATCTCTCTACAACAGAATCTGCTCGCTTATTGATGGAGTATATTAATCCGGAGGGAGTTGCTTCAGGTCAGGCAAATTTGGTTAGCAGTTTTTACATGGCAGAGGCTTATGCTAATTATGGTTATATAGGATTGTTGATTGCTCCTGTTATAGTCGGGCTTGTTGTTCATTCTTTGCATTTATTTACCATTCTACATAAAAAAGATGCGATCATCATAGCTTTTTATAGTTATTTGACAACACGATGGTTATTGAACGCTGGGTTTGTTAACTTTTTGTATCTTAAGATTATTATATATCCTTTTTTGTTGTTTCTCTTAATAAAAATATGCATAAATACATTGATAAAATTATCTTCGCATAATGGATTAAGTAATACGAAAGGTGTTGCTGATGAAAACTAAAAGAGTGTTGTTGATTAGTTATTTTTTTACGCCTTATGCTGCTGTTGGAGCAAAACGGGTAAGCTATTGGGCGGAGACATTGCCTGACCGTGGAGTTGATGTTGATGTAGTTACTGCTTGCAAAGGAAAGACAAGTGATAAGTACACAAGAGTAGAATTGAAACCAGCTAAAAAAAAAGGGTTTAAACGATTCCTTATCAAGGATGAAGGTGTGCAATGGTTGACATCTTTAAAAAAACTTTTTACAGATGATAATTTAGCCTTGCAATATGATGTTATCTTGATCTCCGGTGGTCCTTTTATGCATTTTATGATCGGAAAAATAATCAAGAGGCAAAATCCTTCTGTCAAATTAATCCTTGACTATCGCGACCCATTTGCTAAGAACCCCAGATTCAGAAATGGTTGGTTGAAAACTCAGGTAAAATTGTTTTTTGAGAAACGTATGAATCGTTATGCTGACTCTATTGTGTCTGTAAACAACGCATGTCTGGCTCTTATTTCAGGAAAAAATGAAAAGAAGTTTGTTGTTGAAAACGGATATGATGAAAGGCTGGTTCCTGAGAAGCAAAACAAAGGTAACGGTTTTATTTATGCAGGTAAATTGTACAACGATCGTAATCCTGCTGTGTTTATAGAGACTTTGAAAGAATTGAATGTTGATACTTTATCAATCATCGGAGATAATGACTCTTTTTTTAAGTCTAATTCTTTTATTAAATCTAATTCTTTAATTATTGAGGGTAGCATGGAATATCAAGAGGTTCTTGATCGAATTAATGTCGCTGATGTGGGACTTATATTTACGTGAGGAAAACCTTTTGAATCTACCACTAAAATATATGACTATCTTGCGCTCAATAAGAAAGTGTTGATTGTAACCAACGGAGAACTAAAGGCAGGCTCTTTATATGAGTTAACACAAGATAATCCTAATGTGTATTGGGTTAAAAATCAATACGATGATTTGAAAAAGGTGATCCCGTTTGTCAGGAGTCAAAAGACAATTTCTTTTGATGCTGTCAGGTATTCAAGAAAAGCATCATTAAATAGATTAATTAAGTTGTTTTAAGTTTGAAATTATGCGTATTCTCCTTTTAGCTGATTCGAATAGTTCTCACACCTATAAATGGGCTACAGCGCTTGCTTGTGAAGGGAATGATATTGGTATATTTTCATTAGGAGAGCAGCGAAGAATAGATTACTCTTCATTTGCTAATATAACTGTTTACCTATCTAATAATCAGGTTTATTATCATGATTCTGTCTTTAAAAAAGTAGCTTATTTACGTGTTTTTCCTTTGTTGAAGAAAGTTATTAATGAATTTAATCCACAAGTGTTACATGCGCATTATGCATCGAGCTATGGCTTATTAGGTGCGTTAAGCGGTTTCCGTCCATTTGTTTTATCCTTGTGGGGGAGTGATGTATTTGACTTTCCTCGTCAATCGATATTTCATAGGAAGTTGTTTCAGTTTAATATGCAAAAAGCAAACAAGCTATTGTCCACCTCTCAGGTTATGGCTGACGAAGCTAAACGTTACACAAACAAATCAATAGAAGTTACTCCTTTTGGAATTGACCCGGATAAATTTTATTCGAAGAAGGTTAATTCTCCTTTTCATAAAGATGATATTGTTATTGGAACTGTTAAAACGCTTGAGGAAAAATATGGTATAGCTTATCTAATCAGGGCTTTCTCTATTTTAAAAAAGAAACACCCTGATATGCCTTTAAAATTACTTATAGTAGGAGGTGGGAGTCAGAGAGACTTATTGCAAAAGAGTGTACGTGAGTTGTCAATTGAAGAAGATACCCTATTCACAGGAAAAGTTTCTTTTGATAAGGTGCCTGAATACCATAATATGCTGGACATCTCTGTCTTTGTTTCTGTTTCTCATAGCGAGAGTTTTGGAGTTTCAGTTATTGAAGCTTCTGCATGTGAAAAACCTGTTGTTGTTTCTAATGTTGGGGGCTTGCCTGAGGTGGTTGAGGATGGGGTGACAGGAATTGTTGTTCCGGAAGCAGATGCTGCTGCCACTGCCATAGCCATTGAACGTTTGCTTTTAGATAAGGAGTTGGCTGTTAGGATGGGAAAAACAGGAAGAGAAAGAGTAAACGAATTGTATAATTGGAAGAATAATGTGAATCAGATGTTGCGAATTTATAAAGATGTTTTGAGATGAAGTTAGTTACGGTTATCGGGGCTCGCCCTCAGTTTATTAAGGCAGCAGTGGTGAGTCGTTGCATCAGAGACTCCTATCCAGATGCTATCAGGGAATTGATTGTACATACCGGACAGCATTACGATGCCAATATGTCGGATATCTTTTTTCAACAGATGGATATTCCAAAACCTGATTATTCGCTGAATATTAGTGGCTTGAATCATGGTGCTATGACAGGGCAGATGCTGGAAAAAATTGAAGAGACCTTACTTAATGAAAAACCTGATTGTGTATTAGTTTATGGTGATACCAACTCTACCCTTGCCGGAGCTTTGGCAGCAAAGAAGCTTCACATTCCTTTGGCACATGTGGAGGCCGGACTCCGGTCGTATAACATGAAAATGCCCGAAGAGATAAATCGCATTCTTACCGACAGGATTTCTGACTTTCTTTTTTGTCCCACCAACCAGGCTGTTGCCAACTTGAAAAAAGAAGCCTATGACCAATTGGATGTTGCTGTCATTAAAAGTGGGGATGTAATGCAGGATGCAGCCATTTTTTATGCACAAAGAGACGTTGCGCTTCCTGTTGAAGTTAATCCCGGGTTTGTTTTGGTGACCATACATCGAGCTGAAAATACAGACGATCCGAAACGTCTCCAATCCATATTCAGTGCCCTGACGCAGATAGCTGCATCCCGTCAGGTGGTACTGCCTTTGCATCCAAGGACGAAAGCCTTGCTGGAAAAGCATCAAATCACATTCGACCAAAGCCGTATTTCGCTTATCGAACCCGTGGGATACCTGGAGATGATCGCTTTGTTAAAGCAGTGTGGGTTTGTTATGACCGATAGTGGAGGACTGCAAAAAGAAGCTTTCTTCTTTAAAAAGATGTGTCTGACATTACGTGATGAAACAGAGTGGGTGGAATTGGTGGCAAATGGATTTAATTTTATCGTAGGAAGTGATAAGGGTCGTATATTGTCGGGAGTTGAGCAGGTATTGCATGGGCAGCCGGATTTTACTGTTGATTTGTATGGAGGCGGCAAAGCAGGAGGTGTTATTGTGAAAGAATTATTAAACAAAATTGGCGGATGAATATACTTTTAATCAACCACTATGCAGGCAGCCCGGAGATGGGGATGGAATACAGACCCTATTACCTTGGACGTGAGTGGGTAAAATTAGGTCATAAGGTAACCGTTATTGCAGGAACATACAGTCATATTAGGAAGTTGAATTATGATTCGGCATCTGATTTTGATATGCAGGATTTGGGTGGCATACACTATGTGTGGCTTAAAACCATGAAGTATAAAGGGAATGGCTTTAAACGATTGCTTAGTATGTTTGTGTTCACTATAAAACTTCTTTTATATCGAAAGAGGATAAAGAATGCTTTTTCTCCTGATATGGTAATTGCCTCATCTACCTATCCATTGGATAATATACCTGCATATTATATTGCAAAACTTTCACATGCACAATATTATTACGAGGTACATGATTTATGGCCATTGTCACCTATGGAACTAGGAGGTTTTCCTAAGTGGCATCCATTTATTGTGCTCATGCAATGGGCTGAAAATTTTGCTTACAAAAGAGTAGATAAGCTAATTTCAATGCTTCCTTTAACCAAGTCTTACATGGTTTCACATGGTTTGTCTCCTGAGAAATGGCGGTATGTGCCTAATGGGATTGTTTTGGATGATTGGAATAGTAAAGAAAAAATATCCGAGGAGCATAGGCTTTTGTTAACGAATTTAAAGAGCAAGGAAAAAATATTGGTTGGTTATACTGGAACGATAGGTGTAGCAAATGCATTACATAGTTTTATTAATTCTGCTGAATTAATAGCGGATAATAGAGTTGTTTTAATCATTGTTGGTAAGGGACCTGAAAAAGATAAGCTGGAAGCGTATGTTAAAAAGAAAAAACTTTCTAATGTTTTATTTTTACCTACAATAGACAAAAAACGGATACCTGATTTGTTGGATTATTTTGATATGCTATACATTGGATTGAAAGACCAACCTCTTTTTCGTTTCGGAATTAGCCCAAACAAATTAATCGATTACATGATGGCAGGAAAACCCATCATTCATGCAATTAATGCAGGAAATGATATGGTGAAGGAGAATGCTTGTGGAATTACAATTTCCCCAGAAGATCCTCAGGAAATTGCTCGTGCTATAGTACAGCTTGATCAGCTGAGTTCTGAAGAAAAGGAGAGGATGAAAAGTCGAGCAAGAAACTATATTATAGCCAATCACACTTATAAGGAATTGGCAAAAAAGATGTTAGTATAGAAAAAAGGTTATTAAATTAAATAGGTATGATACCATTTTCTCCCCCTTTTATTGACGATGATGTTGTCAATGAAGTGACCGACACCCTTCGTTCCGGATGGATTACGACGGGACCCAAAGTGAAGGCATTAGAGGATTTTGTGAAAAAACAATATGCAATACCTGAGGTGTTGGGCGTCAATTCCGCTACTTCAGGCATGTTTGTTTCGCTTAAGTGGTTTGGGATTGGAGCGGGTGATGAAGTAATCATTCCTGCCTATACCTATGCTGCAACTGCTTTGGTGGTACACCATGCCGGAGCCAAACCTGTAATGGTGGATATAAATGATGACTTTACAATTGATATTGAGGCGGTTCGTAAAGCTATTACACCCAATACCAAAGCTATTATACCTGTTGATTTTGCAGGATGGCCTTGTCAATACGATGCGTTAATGGAGTTGGTTAATAGTGCTGAGGTAGGTGCTGTTTTTCAAGCAGATAATGAGTTGCAAAAAAAACTGGCAAGACCACTGGTTTTGTCGGATGCAGCACATTCGTTGGGTGCCGTCTATAAGGGTCGAGCGGTAGGTGTGCAAGCTGACATTTCTGTTTTTTCTTTGCATGCGGTTAAAAATATTACCAGCGCAGAGGGTGGTTTGATTGCATTAAATATGCCTCCTGCGTTTAATAACAGTGAATTGTATGCCCATTTCAGATTGATGGTTCTGAATGGTCAGACCAAGGATGCTTTTTTAAAAACCAAAGCAGGTGCATGGCGCTATGATATTGCTTTCCCAGGCTATAAATGTAATCTGCCGGATGTTGCTGCTGCAATTGCTTTGGCGCAGATCCGTAAATATGAAACCAGCCTGTTGCCTGAAAGAAAAAGAGTGGCTGAACGATACCGAAACCAATTGAGTGTATATGATTGGGCGCTACTCCCTAAATTAGAAGAGGAGAATACTACATCATCATACCATGTATTTCCTCTGCAAATACCGGGAATATCAGAAGAACAACGGGATGCCTTGATTGTATTTATTACAGAACAAGAAGTATCTGTCAATGTGCACTTTATTCCACTGCCCATGCTGACCGCTTTTAAAGAGATGGGGTACGATGTCTGTGATACCCCCAATGCTTATAAGAACTACAGTAGAGAAGTTTCTCTTCCTATATACCCGCAACTGACTGACGATCAGGTTGATATTGTTGTTGCGGCTGTTGTCCATGCATACAATTCACTGAAAATTAGATGATAAAACGAAGTTTTGATATTGTGTTTTCTCTTGTGGCTCTGATTCTTCTTTGTCCGCTTTTTTGTTTGTTGGGTGCTATTATTCTCATTGATTCCCAAGGAGGTGTTTTTTATAAACAAAGAAGAGTAGGTTTGTTCGGAAAACCTTTTGATCTTATTAAATTCAGAACCATGCATAAGCATGCTGACCAATTCGGTTTGTTAACTGTAGGAGAGAAGGATCCTCGTGTAACCAGGGTCGGATATTTTCTACGCCAATACAAGCTGGATGAACTTCCCCAGTTGTTGAACGTTTTTCTGGGAGATATGAGTATTGTCGGACCTCGTCCAGAGGTGCACAAATATGTTAATTTGTACAATAACGAGCAGCGTGAAATATTAAGCATAAGACCTGGTTTAACTGATTACTCTTCGCTTTATTATATGGACGAAAACAAAAAACTTAAAGAGGCATCTGATCCGGAAAAGATTTATATTCATGAGATTATGCCGCATAAGCTTTTATTAGCCAGAAAATATATGGATGAAAAGAGTTTGTTGGTGGATTTAAAAATTATTTTTACTACGCTTATGAAAATTTGGATCAGATAAGATCATTTTTAATGACTGATTCTGAAATACTATATTGAAATGATAAAGATGGACTATTCTCGCTTAAGCAGCATTCAAAAATATCTTTTACTTGGATTGATTATGCTCTTCCCTGTTTATTGGCGATTATCTGTCCCTCTGGTTGTTGTATCGTTTTTCCTCGTGTCGGTATTTTCTGTCAAATCATGGTGGCAAGTGATCAGAATGCCTCATAATCATTTGTTTCTCTTGTCTTATTTGTGTCTTTTTTTTGTTTTTTTGTTTGGATTGACTTATTCAGGGAATGTGCAACAAGGACTGATAAGCATGGAAATTAAAATGTCTTTTGTCGTAATCCCTTTCATATTATTAGGTATTCAGGTTGATTTTTCTGATCAAAAAAACAAAAGGTTGTTTTTGTTGTTTTTGATTGCAGGCGCTTTGATTTCAGGTCTCATTATGACAGGTTATTCTCTCTGGTTTTCTCCTTATAAAGATTTTTCCACAAAGATTTTAAACCCTAAGTTTTATCACCACACGTATTATTCTTTATATATAAATATTGTTATTTGTTTTCTATTGTACGATTTTCGTGATAAACAGCTTCATTTGAGTCTTAGAATTGGATTGATATTGTTTTTTTCTGCCCTGATATATCTTTCAAATTCTCGAACCGGGATTATTGTGCTGCTTGTTTTGTTTTTTATTTTTCTTGTAACAGAACTTTTTTCTAAAAAAAGAGCATTCTATTATTACATTATTGCTCTTTTTATTTTTTTGGGATCATCTTATTTTTTTGTGTTGCAACCCAGTATTAGCAGAACTATAACATTGATTGTTAAAAGCCCGGATAGGGTTACTTTAGCGAAAGCCGGAGGAATGGCTCGTATTGATCTTTGGACTGTTGCTGTGGAGAAAATTAAAGACAAACCTTTTCTGGGTTATGGTACAGGAGCATCGAATGACGCTTTGTTAGAAGGGTATCGTGAAAGACAGCTCAATCGTTATGCAGACAATCGGTTTAACGCACATAACCAATTTTTACAAACATTACTTGATGTAGGATTTATAGGATTCTTCTTTCTGATTTTTTTGTTTGTTGTCGGTTATGTCAGGGCTTTCGTGTTTCATAACTCATTGATGATCATGTTGTTGACTGTTTTTTTTATTGTTTTTTTGTTTGAATCAGCCATGAATCGTTTCATGGGCATTTTTCCTTTTGTTTTTTTTCCCTTGTTTGTGGATTTATTTTATTTGAAGACGTATAAAAGAATACTGTAAGCCATTTATCACTCTTTATGACTAAGGTAATATGCTTTATACCATTCAACAAATGTTTCTATTCCTTCTTCCACTTTTATTGTTGGCTTGTAGCCCAAATCTTCAACCAGATCGTCAACATCCGCCCAGGTAGCCGGCACATCGCCTGCCTGCATGGGGAGGTAGTTTTTTTCGGCTTTTTTTCCAAGCGATTCTTCAAGTGCAGAGATAAAATCCATCAACTTTACCGGACTGCTGTTGCCGATGTTGTATGTTTTGTATGGAGCAACAGAACAGGATGGGTCAGGCTTTTTTCCTGTCCATTTTTTGTCTCCCTTCGGGGGATTGTCAATTACCCGAAGCAGCCCGTTCACAATGTCACCCACATACGTAAAATCCCGCTGCATATTACCATGGTTATAAATATCAATTGGCTCGTCATTCAGTATGGCTTTTGTAAAGAGAAACAAGGCCATGTCGGGTCGTCCCCATGGACCATAGACAGTAAAAAAACGAAGTCCGGTGGTCGGCAAGTCAAACAGATGGCTGTAGGTATGTGCCATCAGCTCATTGCTCTTTTTGCTTGCAGCATAAAGGCTGATGGGGTGATCAACATTATCGCGGGTTGAGAAGGGCATGGACTCATTCAGACCGTACACACTGGAACTGCTCGCATAAGCCAAATGTTTTACATACGTGTGGCGACAGGCTTCTAAGATGTTGATAAATCCTACAATGTTGCTGTCAATGTATGCATGTGGGTTTTCAAGACTGTAGCGTACACCTGCCTGAGCAGCAAGATGACATACTTTGTCAAATTTTTCAGTGGCAAAAAGTTGGTTTATCGCTTGCCGGTCTTCCAGTTTGAGTTTGATGAAGCGGTAATTACGATGCTTCTCACTCTGCGTGATTTTTCCGTATTGAATAGAGTTTTTTGAAATACCTGTAAGTTGCAGCCTGTCATATTTGAGATTTATATCATAATAGTCGTTGATACAATCCAGACCAAGGACTTCATCACCTCTTCCAATACATTGTTGAGCCAGATGAAAACCAATGAATCCGGCGCTTCCTGTGATTAGTATTTTCATTTTTTAGATTATATAAAGGATTTACTCTTTCAACTTTTTCTATGTGTATAACAAATCAAAAATACTAAGATTTAAGCGACCTTTCTAAGGTAGGTGTTTTGAATTCTTCAAAAAAACCACAGCTTCGCCTCGTCAATCACATAATAAAGATATGCAACCAACAAGGAACAAAAAATGTCTGTGCAATCAATAAAGCAATCATTTTCTTAGTTGCGAAGATAAGTTAAATTACTCCCCCCTTTGTAAAAAAAATAACAGAAATTAAAATTCGATATTAAAAGTAGTTAACATCCCCTTAACATTCATTATATTTGTCCAAATCTAATAATAAATTTGAATTCTCGTGATTTTTAGGTTATTCAATAAATACACACAAAATTTTGTTTCGGCATGGCTGATCTTGCTGTTTGACCTGTTTCTGGTTGTTTTCCTCTATCTTTTTGCTATTTTGATCAGGTTTAATTTCAGCATTGATGCTTCATTGAGTTATTTTTCTATATACCAGATACCGTATGTTGTATTGGTTAGTTTTATTGGTTTTTTTGTTTTTAAGCCTTATGAGGGAGTGATCAGGCATACGGCATTAAATGATATGTTACGCATTTTTCTCTCCCTTTTTCTCGGGTTTTTTGTTTTTGCCCTGGTTACCTACGTTACACAACAGACAAATCGGGATTATTGGACGAATATTCCTTTTAGTGTGATTTTAATACATTTTTTATTGGGGGCTTTTGTTCTTGTCAATACCCGCTTGGTGGTTAAAACGATTTATTATCAATTAATGCTTCCTTCCAGGAATACCCACGTATTAATATATGGAGTAGGAGCGTTGGGGGTTATCACCAAAAATTTATTATCACAAGGAACAACAACGACCTATCGTATTGTTGGTTTTATAGATGACCATCCAAAAAAACAAGGAAAAAAAGTAGATGGGGTACGTGTGTATGCACCTGATGATGTATTGACTCCTGAATTTATTGGAAAGGAAAATATTAAAGAGATGGTGATTGCCATACAGAAT
>CAYSRH010000036.1:0-5043 GCA_964433245.1 uncultured Bacteroidales bacterium
TCTTTTTTATCAAGAAAAAAGAACAGAGAAAATAGACTTTCAAGCCTTGATTTTTTGCTTACTTTTTCATCAAGGAAAAAGTAAAGAGAAAATGTAAGCCTTGATTTTTATAGGTAAAAAAATAAAAAAAGCTATTTTTGGAAAAATGCCAAAAAAGGAAAAATCATAATAAAAAAATAACACTTTGATCAACGTAGAAAAAATAACAATGCAATTTGGAGGCTTTGTCCTGTTGGACGAAATATCCTTTCGTGTAAATAAGAAAGAGCGAATCGGACTGGTTGGAAAAAACGGATCGGGGAAATCCACGATTATGAAGATTATGGCACAATGGGAAGAACCTGCTTCCGGAACCATTACAAGAGATGCTGATGTAACGGTTGGCTATCTCCCCCAATATATGAAAATTGTGGATACATCTACGGTATTTGAAGAAGCAAAAAAAGCTTTTGCCCCGATTGAAAAAATGAAAGCTTCTTTAGAAAAGATGACGATAGAATTATCCTCCAGAGAAGATTATGAATCTGATGATTTTCTTCAACTGGCAAATAAAATTGCTTATCTGAGTGACCGTCTGTCTGTTCTTGATGTTGAAAAATACGAAGGGAAAATTGAACAGACACTCCTTGGACTCGGCTTTAAAAGAAATGACCTGAACAGAAAAACATCCGAATTTAGTGGCGGATGGAGAATGCGTATCGAATTGGCCAAGATACTCTTGCAAATGCCGGACGTCTTGTTGCTGGATGAACCGACAAATCACCTTGATATAGAATCAATACAATGGCTTGAATATCTTTTGGCTTCTTATAGTGGTGCTGTGGTGATTATTTCGCACGACAAAGCTTTTCTTGATAACCTGACGGGAAGAACAATCGAGATATCAATGGCAAAGATTTATGATTATCCATATAATTATTCCAATTATCTTATCCAACGAAAAGAACGAAGAGAACAGGAACTTGCTGCATATCAAAACCAACAAAAACTTATTGAACGAACAGAAGAATTTATTGAACGTTTTCGTTACAAAGCAACAAAGGCTGTACAGGTACAATCGCGTGTAAAAATGCTCGAAAAACTGGAAAGAATTCAGATAGATGAAGAAGATAAAACAAAAATAAATATTCGATTTCCTGAAGCGCCGAGAGCGGGAAGTATTGTGTTTGAAGCTGCGGAACTGAGTAAGTCTTATGGGGATTTGCGTGTGTTGAACAATGTTGATCTTATCATAGAAAGAGGAGAGAAAGTTGCCTTTGTAGGGAAGAATGGAGAGGGTAAAACAACGATGGCAAAAATAATTGTAGGGAAAATTCAGGATGCTGTAGGGAAGGTTAGTCTGGGGCATAATGTGGAAATCGGCTATTTTGCACAGGACCAGGATGAGATGTTGACTGAAAATAAAACAGTCTTACAGACCCTTGATGATATTGCGGTGGGTAATGTGCGTACCAAATTGCGAGATATACTTGGAGCTTTCCTCTTCAGTGGTGAGGATGTGGATAAAAAAGTGAAGGTGCTCTCCGGTGGTGAACGCTCCAGACTGGCCATGGCAAAGCTTCTCTTACAGCCTTATAATTTACTGGTGTTGGATGAACCCACCAATCATCTTGATATGCATTCGAAAGATATCCTTAAACAAGCTTTGAAAGAATACAACGGGAGCCTGGTCATGATCTCTCACGACAGGGAATTCTTAGACGGTCTGGTCGGAACGATTTATGAATTTACAAATCATAAAATCAAACAGCATGATGGAGATATCTTTGCTTTTATGAAGAAAAAAAAGCTGGAAAATCTCACCTCGTTGAATACCGGAATATCAAAGCAAAATTATTCCGGAGAAGAATCAAAAGAAACACAGAAAGAAAATAAACAACTATATGCAGAAAGAAAAAAAACAGATAAAATAATCAGAAAAACAACAAGGGAAATTGAAGATATAGAAAAAAAAATTGAAGCATTGGAAGGCAAACAAAAAGAATTGGAAACTTCGATGAACAATGAAAATCCTGAAGGGGAGGCGTATCATCGTTTGTTTGTTGCATACGAAAAAAATAAAAAAGAAATAGATGCTTGCATGTTACGATGGGAGGAATCAGACAAAGAGAAAGAAATCATGCAGACAAAAAGAGACAAGCTACTGTAGTTCCTTGTTTGACAAAATCTTCATCTTCACAAGAATGTAAAGGAATGGTCTTTCAGATGTGGATTTATCAATAAAATTTTATACATTTGAGAACTGAAATATACAGACTTATTTATTCTATAACAATTAATTTATAAAAGTATGTCAACAACAAAACGTGTTTATACATTCGGGAATAAAGCCGCGGATGGTGATGCTACAATGAAAAATTTATTGGGAGGTAAAGGGGCCAACCTGGCTGATATGTGCCGCATAGGTATTCCTGTGCCCCCCGGGTTTACAATTACAACAGATACTTGTACAGAATACAATCAACAGGGACAAGAAAAAGTGGTCGCTTTGATGAAAGGTGAAGTAGAAAAAGCAGTAGCCAATGTCGAAAAGATCATGGGTGCCAAATTCGGTGACAAAGAGAATCCCCTGCTGGTTTCTGTGCGTTCCGGTGCCAGGGTGTCGATGCCCGGTATGATGGACACTGTACTGAACCTGGGACTTAATGATGAGGCAGTCGAGGGTATTGCCAAAAAATCAGGTAACGAACGTTTTGCCTGGGATTCATACAGACGATTCATTCAGATGTATGGTGATGTTGTATTGGGAATGAAACCTGAATCAAAAGAGGACCATGACCCCTTCGAAATAATCATGGACGAGATCAAAGAAGCCAAAGGTGTAGAAAATGATAACGAACTGGATGTGCCCGATTTGAAAGATATGGTCGTGAAATTTAAAGCAGCTGTTAAAAAACAAGTAGGCAAAGAATTTCCTACGGACCCATGGGAACAACTTTGGGGGGCAATCTGTGCTGTATTTGACAGTTGGATGAATCCCAGAGCGAAATACTACAGAGCCATGCACCAAATCCCCGAAGAATGGGGTACTGCCGTAAATGTGCAAGCCATGGTATATGGTAACATGGGTAGCAATTCAGGTACGGGTGTTGCCTTTACGAGGGATGCTGCAACAGGTGAGGATATCTTCAATGGTGAATACCTGATCGATGCACAGGGTGAAGACGTAGTAGCCGGGGTGCGTACACCGCGACAAATTACCAAAGAAGGCTCATTGCGTTGGGCAAAACTCGCCGGTGTTTCTGAGGATGAACGTGCAGCTGATTTTCCTTCGCTGGAAGAAGTTATGGCGGTTGTGTTCAAAGAATTAATGGATACACAGCATAAACTCGAAGAGCATTATAAGGATATGCAGGACCTCGAATTTACCATCCAGGATGGTAAGTTGTGGATGCTGCAAACTCGTAACGGAAAACGTACAGGAGCTGCTATGGTGAAAATCGCTATGGACATGCTTCGGGATGGAATGATTGACGAAAAAACTGCCATCCTGCGTCAGGAACCCAATAAATTGGATGAATTATTACATCCGGTGTTTGAGGCCAAAGCGATCAAAGGAGCTAATGTGGTCTCTAAAGGTTTGCCGGCTTCTCCGGGTGCTGCAACCGGACAAATCGTTTTCTTTGCTGATGAAGCAACAAAATACCCGGTTTCTATTCTTGTTCGAATTGAAACGTCGCCTGAGGATCTTGAAGGTATGAATATTGCCAAAGGGATTCTGACAGCCCGTGGAGGCATGACTTCTCATGCTGCAGTTGTGGCGAGAGGTATGGGCAAGTGCTGTGTGTCCGGTGCTGGTAAATGTAAAATAGATTATAAAAAAAGAACACTTACAGTGGGAGGAAAAACCTTTAATGAAGGGGATTGGATTTCGCTAAATGGTACAACAGGAGAAGTGTATGAAGGGAAAGTTGATACAATTGATCCGGAAATGAGTGGAGACTTTGGAAGAATTATGGAACTGGCTGATAAGCACAGAAAAATGAATGTCAGAACCAATGCCGATACACCCCATGATTCAGATGTTGCACGTAAGTTTGGTGCCGAAGGTATCGGTCTGTGCCGTACGGAACATATGTTTTTCGAGGGAGAACGTATCAAAGCCATGCGCGAAATGATACTTTCTTCTGATGAAACAGGACGAAGAAAAGCCTTAGAAAAATTACTCCCTTACCAAAGGGAAGATTTTGAAGGTATTTTCGAGGCCATGAATGGATTTCCTGTTACTGTGCGTCTGCTGGATCCACCTTTGCACGAGTTTGTGCCTCACGAAGAAGAAAACCAGGCTGCTATGGCGAAAGAAATGGGAATGTCTCCCGAAGAGGTAAAACAAAAAGTGGATTCGCTCCACGAGTTTAACCCCATGCTGGGTCACCGTGGTTGCCGTCTCGGTAATACCTACCCTGAAATCACAGAGATGCAGGCGAGAGCTATTATTGAAGCAGCAATCAATAAAAAAGCCAAAGGTGTGGATGTTTTACCGGAGATCATGATCCCGCTGACAGGAACAAAAAAAGAACTGAAGATGCAGGAAGAGATCGTGAGAGAAACAGCTGAAAAAGTGTTTGCCGAAAAAGGAACGAAAATCAATTATATGGTGGGTACCATGATTGAGATTCCACGTGCTGCCTTAACAGCCGACGAAATGGCCGATGTGGCTGAGTTCTTCTCATTCGGAACCAACGACTTAACACAGATGACTTTCGGTTATTCTCGTGATGATGTTGGTTCTTTCCTACCTATCTACATGGAAAAAGGTCTCTTGAAGAGCGATCCTTTCCAGGTGTTAGACCAGGAAGGTGTTGGTCAGTTGGTGGAAATGGGTGTGAAAAAAGGACGTAGTACCCGCAAAGACCTGAAAGTGGGTATTTGTGGTGAGCATGGTGGTGAGCCTTCTTCTGTGGAATTCTGCCACAGAACAGGAATGAACTACGTGTCTTGTTCTCCTTTCCGTGTACCTATCGCACGACTCGCTGCTGCACAAGCTACTTTGAGATAGTAACCTACAACCCTTGTGGTTGCTGTAAAGGTTACCCTTGTGGT
>CAYSRH010000036.1:5143-10290 GCA_964433245.1 uncultured Bacteroidales bacterium
CTTTGAGATAGTAACCTACAACCCTTGTGGTTGCTGTAAAGGTTACCCTTGTGGTTGCTGTAAAGGTTACCCTTGTGGTTGCTGTAAAGGTTACCCTTGTGGTTGCCTTAATAAAAAAAACAAAAGAGCCGGTGAAAAATAAAAACGCCGGCTCTTTTTTTGTGCGTAATGTTCATAAATAAAAAAGATATGTACTTTTAATCAAATATCGTACCCTTGTTTAGTCATCTTGTATTACGATGAGGATTGAAAAATAAAATATTGTATAGGATGTCTGTATTTTTTATGCATTTCACTTATCATTTATTATGTAAAATGCTTACATTTGAGTGTTAACTCTGAAGATGAATACGTATTATGTTCTGGTTTAAAAACGTTGAGTGGCATTGCCCTGTATCACATTAACATTTAGCAATGAAACATAACAATCCACGGTGCAGACAAAACAATTAAACACTAAAAAGCATGATAGCAATTGCAATTACTGAACCAAAAGTTAAACTTCATATCAAATATATGGTTAGCCTCAGATGCAAATTAAAGGTTAGGGAGGAACTTAAGAAGTTGAATATAAAATATGGAGTAGTGGATTTGGGTGTGGTTGAAATCTTTAAAGACATTTCCCCTGAAATACGCGAAGTGCTTAAGTATAATTTGAATAAATCCGGATTGGAATTACTTGATGATAAGAGAAGCATCATTATTGAGAGAATACAAAATGCAGTAGTCGAGATGGTTCATTTCTCTAATGAGTTACCTAAAATAAACATTTCAACACACATTAGCCAAAAAATTGGATTAGATTACACTTATCTTTCGAACATTTTTGCTGAGGTGAAAGGTATTACCTTGCAAAATTATATCATCATGCATAAGATCGAAAAGGTAAAGGAATTACTGTTTTATGATGAACTTAATTTATCTGAAATCTCTTACCGTCTTCAATATAGTAGTGTGGCTCATCTATCAGCCCAATTCAAAAAAGTCACCGGACTGACCCCTTCCTATTATAAGCAATTAAAGAAAACCCGAACCATAAACCTTGAAGACCTGTGAAACATGTAACTGTCTCCTTATTTATTGTAACAGATCAGGGCGTCAATGACCTTATCTTTACGCTATCTAATACACACTAAACAATATAAAATAAAATGGGAAATCTACTTTACATAATCGCTGTTATTCTGCTCATTCTTTGGGCTATTGGTTTTTTAGGATTCCATGTTGGCGGAATTATTCACATTCTTCTGGTAATCGCCGTCATTGCCGTATTGCTCAGAGTTATTCAAGGCGGAAGACGGTTTTAGTTTTTTCCTTATATAAAGTAAGGAACCAGTTAATTAACACTTTAAAAACACAGCTATGTCACACGAAAAAGATGGAAAAGAAAAATCAGGAAAAAAGGCACCTGCCAAAACCCTGAAAGAAAAGCGCGCCGATAAAGCGGCAAAACGCAAGGAAAAGAAATAGGCAGGAGCGATTTCTGTCTATCCATTTGCCAAATCAAAAAAGTAAATCCATTTTTTTATACTTAACAAAAACCCTGTGTCGCATTATAGTAAATAATAAAAATCAGTGAATTATATAACTTTATTAGCAGATTGTGTAACGCAAACCTGTACTCCCTAACTTATCTTTGTCATGTTGTGAAAATTCATTTACAACTAAAATTCAACTAAAATGAAAAACATAAAAAAAGGATCGTTTTTTGCACTCTTGTTGTTGCTAACAGCTTGTGCTACAACGGCTAAATTTCCTACATCATCCATCACTCCGGCTGCAGATATTGTGGCTACAAAGAAGGTTGATAAGAATGGAAATTATAATGTTTCAATTACCGCTAAAAACTTAGCGTCTCCCAACAGATTAGACCCTCAGAAGAGCGTATATATCGCATGGGTTTTAACGGAATCAGGTGACGCAAGGAATATAGGACGACTTATCAATAAAAACGCAAAAACAGCGACACTTGAAACGTTAACACCTTTCGGATTCACCGTACTATTTATTACAGCCGAAGGTCAGGCAGACGTATCATACCCCAAGGGTGTTGAGATTTCGAGGGTTACATTTAAGAAATAACAACAGATGAACCTCCCGTTTATCATTATATAACAATCCAGCGTCATGAGAATTCTACTAATTGGATTTGTCGTATTTGTGGGTTGGTCAGCACTATCAACCCACATCTACGTATGCAAGATCAGAGGACTTTGTCCCCGGGAAAAAACAAGTCTTGCTGAGGTGATTGAACCAAAAAAAAACTTGATCACAACAGTTGAGGTGGAAGAGAAAATCGAAACACCAAAGGATTGGGTCATGTACTTTGCTTTTGATAAATCCGATTTCATTCCGGGTAACGAGGTCAGGGTACACTACGACAAAGTAAATGCCTACATACAGCATTACCCTCAGACTACAATCCACATCACAGGTCATACCGATGCTGTGGGCACAATGGAATACAACCAAGCCCTGGGGATAAGGCGGGCACAAAGCATGCAACTATATTTCGAAAGCATGGGCATGCCTGCAGACAAAATTAAGATTGAGTCAAAGGGAGAGAAAGAACCGGTTGCCAACAACAATTCAGATGAAGGAAGAGCAAAAAACAGAAGAACAGTAGTAACCATAAAATAAATAAAACATGAACACGATAGCCATCTTACTAATGCAAGCAAGGACTGAAGCAATTCTTGTCATATTATCTTTATTGCTGGGTGCAGCAATCATTGGCTACATAACTGCCTGGCTTTATTTCAGATTTACTCAAAAAAGTAAAGCTGCGGCACTTGAATCAAGCATTGAAAAACATAAAAAACAAATCGACCAGCTTAAAATGCAGAACAATCGCTTAGAAAATGATTTAACAGAAAAAAGCAGGGAGTTGGATTCACAAAAAACCGAGCTTAAAAATACGGTAAGCGCACAATCCAGAATCGAAAATGACTCCTATAGCATGACTGCGATAAACACAAAAAACAAGCAAACAATTAATGACCAAAAAGAGGAACTACGCCAAATTGCAAAGCGTAAACATTTGTTGGACTACAACAGCTTTGGAACAGCCACAATAGAGGAAAAAGATGACCTGCAAATGATTAGTGGCATAGGACCTTTTATTGAAGAAAGACTCCATGCTATAGATATCTATTCATTTAAGCAGATAAGCAAATTTACGGCAAAGGATATTGAAAAAATCAATCTCGCCATTGAGTACTTCGCTGGAAGAATTGAACGCGACGAATGGGTTGAACAATCCAAAGAACTTGTGCAGGATGATATCAAAGAGGCAGCACTGGATCGCCTAAGGGAAAGAAACACCAACATCTATTTCGAGAGAGTTGGTATAGCCCACAAAGATGAAGCCGACAAGCTTACCCTCATTAATGGTATTGGGAGTTGGATGGAAGAAAAACTAAATGTTTTGGGAATTTTCACTTTTAGACAAATTGCCAATTTCAATAACGAAGATGTAGCAATCGTAACTGAGTCCATTGAATTTTCTCCGGAAAGAATAGAAAGAGACGAATGGGTGAGTCAGGCCAAGGAACTTATAAAAACTGAAGGGAAAAAGGATGTAATCATTAATAAAGTACAAGAAAAAAAGAACACCATTTCTCTCCATAGAATAGGGGTAGCCTCAAGGCATTTTGCCAACAACCTGACACGTATCAAGGGCATCAGCCCCTGGATTGAAGAAAAGCTTAACCACCTTGATATCTACACCTTTAACCAACTTAGTAAACTAACTAATGAAGACGTAAGCACCCTAAGCGACATTCTTGGGATTTCCCCAAAACGGATTACACGAGATAATTGGATAGGACAGGCAACGGTACTTACAAAAGCGCTGAATTAGGAGTTACAATTAAGACTGAAACTTATATGAGACAAATGATCATTTATCTCTACTTTGTCACTCCATCACTTGTTACTTCTGTAACTTTTTAATAAGCCACAGCGTGGCGAAAGTATGGCAATATGATTACAACTCAAGGCAAGCCCTGAAAGCGCGAGCCCTCAAGCATCGTGAAAGCGGAGCGGCTAACGGTGCGACAAGACAGATGCGAGTTTTTCGGTTCCCCAGATAGTTAAAACACCTAATATCATGAACCCGAATGCAATGGCTACCTCAGAGGAGAAAGTTTCCGGGAAAAAAGGCTCGTACTTTTGGATCACCGGCTCGCCGGATCTAAGGATCATCTCACCGGTTTCATCAAGACGGTACAGCACTGTTTTCCACGGCCAAAGGATCAATAAGGATCCAAAAATAAATCCTGTTAAAATGCTGATTGTTTCATTTTTATAATGACTATACACCCAACTCAGCAAACGGGAAAAAAACAGTAATCCAATACCGGCTCCAAGCACCACAGGAAACAAAATAAGGAGGTCAAGATTATTTACCGCATCAATCATCACCAATTCGTAATTGCCCATCAGAATAAGAATAAAAGATCCCGATAAGCCCGGAAGTATCATACTGCAAATAGCAGCAACCCCGCATAAAAACAGGTAAAAGAAATGACTGTTCCCCGATGCAGGCGACAAAAAAGACAATCCCATAGCAACAACACCACCTGTAAGAAAGAGAAGTAATACGGAGAAAGAGAAACGATCAACAGTTTTTCCGACAAAAAAGACAGATGCCAAAATAAGACCGAAAAAATATGACCAGATATAGACCGGATAAAAATCAAAAAGAAAACCCAGTATCTTTGCAAGAGAAACCACACTGACCAAAGCCCCTGCAACCACAATAACCAAAAAATAAAAATCAGTATAAGCCAGAAAATCCTTCACCTTTCCTTGTAAAATCAGGCGTATTGCTTTCAGGTCAAAAGACTTGATGGAATGCACGAGTCGCTCAAATATACCGGTTATCAGGGCAATGGTTCCTCCTGATACGCCGGGAATCACATTGGCTGCCCCCATCCCCATTCCTTTCAGAAAGAGAGAAATTTTTTCTCTCATATGTTTATAATTTACGACCATACTTTCGATTGGGTACACATTTTAATCATAGTTGCGTGTGTGTCTCAATATTAATTTCAGACATGGTCTGTTTCATCTGTTTATAATTTGCGATCATGCTTTCGATTTGGCACACATTTTTAATCATAACTGCGTATGTGTCTCAATAT
>CAYSRH010000037.1:0-10197 GCA_964433245.1 uncultured Bacteroidales bacterium
AGCTTTCATTAAATTTTGCTTCGCAAGAGATAAATGTTCGTGGCAGAACCATTTTAAAAGTTAAAAGTAATGATTTTTTTTATCCCCACTGCAATTTTTGTTTCTAAAAATTAAATACTATTTTTGAAACATATTGCAATAATCTTAATTTGTGTACGCTGACACATATAAATATGGAGAAAATAAAATTACACGTACTGGGAATATCATACAGCCAAACACAAAGTGGTGCCTATGCACTGGTTTTGAATGAAGAAGGCGGGGAACGACGCATCCCGATCATTGTCGGAGGATTTGAAGCACAAGCCATTGCGATACAATTGGAAGGGCTGCACCCTCCACGCCCATTAACACATGACCTGTTTTTTAATTTTGCTTCGGCTTTTCACATCACCCTGAAGGAGGTTCTGATCTATAAACTGGATGAGGGTGTTTTCTTTTCCAGGCTTGTTTGCAACAACGGAACTGTTGATGAGGTTGTTGATTCAAGGACATCTGATGCAATTGCCCTGGCCTTACGGTTTAACTGCCCGATCTATACATCAAGGGACATCCTGGAAAGAGCCGGTGTTGTTGTTGATTTTGAAAAGGAAGAAGAAGAAAAAAAGGCGAAAGACGAACAAGACTTTAAGTCCGGAGAAAAGACAAGTTCTACTTACGCAGAAATGGAAGAAGAAGAATTAAAAGCCGCCCTGAAAAAAGCTGTTTCAGAAGAAAATTATGAAACAGCTGCTGAGATACAAAAAGAGTTAAAAATCCGTGGGGGGGGTATTGACATGAACGATACTTTATGATGACAGCCGCTCTCAACGGCATGATGCTATGATCCTCATCTCCGGCATATCATTTGTTGCATGTATGGCTTATTTATTGTTCATCAGGTATCTCATCAGCGGATGGAAAAATATCGAAATATTCCGGGTTTCCGAAAACACAATGCCCCGCATCTCTGTTTCAATAATTATTCCTGTAAGGAACGACACAGAAAATCTGCTCAGGCTCTTACAATGCATGGCATTACAAGACTATCCGCCTGCCCTGTATGAAGTTGTGGTTGTTGATGACCATTCGGACAATCCCGTGCATCACACAATGACTTCCCTGCAAGACGAACAACACAACTTCTCCCTTATCTGCCATACACTTCCACAAGACAAAACGGGAAAAAAGGAAGCCCTTCGCTATGGTGTCCTGAAAAGCCATTGTGATCATATTATTGCTGTTGATGCAGATGTACAACTCTCCCCTTTGTGGTTAAAAACTTATGCCACAGCCTTTGAGGAAAGAAAGGCGGATATGATCATCGGACCGCTGAGGATATTTCCTGCAAAAAACATCCTGGAAAAATTTCAGCAATTCGATGTTTTAAGCTTAGTAACAGCAGCAGCAGCAAGCACAGGTCATAAGAACCCCATCCTCTGCAACGGGGCCAATCTCGGATTTACACGTGAAGCCTTTCTTCGATACGGGGATATGAACACCAAATACACTTCCGGGGATGATATTTTCTTTATGCTTCATTTAAAAAAAATCCCGAAATCTTCGATTGTTTTTCTAAAATCCCGGGATGCCATGGTTTACATTGAACCCAATACCACTTTTTCGGAATTTTTCAGGCAAAGGGTCCGATGGGCATCAAAAAGCAGCGGATATAAGGACTCTTCAATTATTCTGACGGCTTCTTTTGTCCTTGCATATAACCTGATCCTTCTTGCAACAGGCATCCTTTCTTTTTTTTCTGCAGGATATTTTCTTCTTTTTCTGTCCCTCTTCTTTTTTAAGTTCCTTGCTGACTTTTTTTTATTCAGGGTTGTATCTTCTTTCTTCAATCTTTCTGTCTTGCCTCTGCGTCTGCTTCTTTTTGAAGTTTTTTATGCCATCTATGTTTCTTATATCGGTATTGTTTCTCATTTTTCCGGATTTCAATGGAAAGGACGGACATATAGCCAGTAGCCGGGCAGCTATGATGATGTCTTTATCTTTGCCACACAAGGCAGTTTATATTGTCTCTGATCACCTTCAGGATGGAATATCTGTACATAAATGATGTAGATACCGCTTTGCACCATTTCCCCTGCATCTGATGTGCCGTTCCAGATAAGGAATCCATCCTTCCCCAGCATTGTATTGTTGCAGAGCATCTTTACAAGTAACCCTGACCTGTCATACACCATAGCATTTGCAATATATCCGGGTTTGTCCAATTGATATTGTATGTTAAGATAGTCATCAATACCATCATTGTCCGGGCTGAAAATTTCGGGATGTACAGAAAAAGTGTTTTCTACAGGCAAGGCATCAAAAAACTGAGAATTTTCCAGTCCGGGGGTTCCAAAACCAACAACTTCTGCAGCGGAATGCCAGGAGGAAGCTTTTTCCGAAGGCAATGCAAAGTGTATTTTCTCTAAGGCCACTCCCTGCATTTCACGGATCATTTCGGCGTGCCAAGAGCTTTCATACATCACCTCATCAATCACTGAAAAAGACCTGTCTGTAAGCACAACAAAACCCTGCTCATTGGGCAGAGAAATAAGATTGTCCACCACCTCAAAATTTTCTGCTGCGTGATGTGGATAAAAACGGGTAACTGCTTTTTTGTCTTTGCTTATGACAAGATAGCTTTTGGGGAACAACAAGCGACCGTCATCACTTGCCGGGTGGGCGTGTGTGATCTCATAATGATCATTTTTTCCTGCGATATACAGATCCGACAAATCAATCACTTTTTCCGATTTGTTGTATAGCTCGATATAACTTTCCCCTCCCTGGTATGGATGAAAAAGTATCTCATTGATTACTACATCCCCGGGGTCAGCTTGCCGGCTTATGGCAAAGCGAAATGTTCCGGGCACAGGAAAATTTCCTGCACAATCAGTGACTTCTGTTTGCAGGGAAGGTTTCAGAGTATATATTTCATCAATTTTCAAACTGTCTTTTAAAAATATCTCTATTTTGTCTGCATGGGGAAACAGCACAGCAATGGAATCAATTTCCGGGTTTGTCCGACCACCTGAAATCTCCCAGTTTTCATGGGATGTAAGCTTGTACCAAAGCAATGTCTCAGAAAAAAACACAAGGAGCATATTACGATCACCGGGTACTACCTTTTTGATGGCAGGAGGCTGCTCATCCCATGTCAGTTGATACACACTATTTTCTTTGCCCGGTGTTCCACCCCTGTTGCTTACTGAACTCACCCAGGAGTCAGAATGACAAGGATTATCAAAATCAAGCAGTTCCAGGGACCATCCCCCCTGTTCTTTTATGGGAGGGTAATGCCGGCTTCTTGTATAGGAAACAGCATGCACCATCTGTTCCCGGGGACATTCCAGCACAACATCAGCATCCACATTACTTAAGGTAAATTCTGAAGTGAAAAGGGGCAAAGTTTGGATATTCTCATACAGGGAGTCCACCGGCTGATATGTCAATAGCAAATAAGATCGGGGCAAAAAAATACATGGGGGGAGTACATGTTCCCTGCTGCCTGTGGTAAGTTTCCACCCCTCCATCTGCAATGGCCAGGGGGTTCTGTTGTAGAGTTCTACATATTCGTATTCCGGCAGATCCACATAAGGGGAAGGATTCGCCATGATCTCATTGATCACAATATCCATGGGCAGTGAAGCATAATAAAAAAATGAAACTGTCGCTGACAACATATTCCCGGCAAGGTCTTTCACCGAATCAATCGACAGGGAATTATCTCCCCGCAACAATGCTTTCGGGCTTTCTATATGTAGCTCCCCTTGATTGGTCCATCTGCATGCAGATGCAGCAATATCTTCTCCGTTAATTTGCAGGTATGGCATGTTATTGTGTGACGTATCTGTCTCTTCATTAAAAAGAATTTTTATGATTCCCTGCGAAGAAAAATACAATGAATCAATACGGGGCGGGATACTGTCAATATAGGGAAATCCGGACACAGAAAAACCGGAAAAGTGAAAATGTTGTGCGCGGGTTTTTGTGTAGGCACATGAAATCCCTATATAAGAGCCATTTAACCATCTGTTATCAAAGGCTTCGCCTTCTTTGAAAAACTGATTACGCATCGTTGTATCGGTGAACAATTGCCAGTTTCCTTCCACATCTCTTCTTACCTTAATTCGCAATTTATTTTGTGAAAAATCCAGCAATTTATGCCTTCCCTCTATTAACCTGACAGATTCGTTACGGCTTTGCCTGAACAGCGAAACATTGTCGTCCCTGCTTCCTATATGCAGGTAGTATCCGTTGAATCCGGAAGAAAAATCAGTATCTGATGAAGAAAGATAAACATTGCAATAGTTGTTATCAGAAGGATTGAAAAGCAACTCCACATCAAGGCACCAGGTGGCATCCAGTAAGATATCAGAATCCGTAAAAATTGTTGAAGTAGAAGATTCAACGGGTGCCATGAGTGAAAAAGAATCCTCTCTGTGGAAGATGTAATGAGTTGTATCACCTTTCCACGAAGCAAGAGGAAATGACAAAGGGTCAGCACGTGCTGGCAAGAGGCTGAACAAACACAGGTACATACATAGCAAGCTTTGGAGAACTACAGGGCGATACATAAACATAAGCGTTAATTAAGGGTTAACAAGGTCAACAAAAATAGAAAAAATAGTGATGATTGTAATAATAATCCGGAGATAATTCCCAAATTTGTGCTTGTAAATAACACAGGGGTTTTCATGCTTGCATTGTTAAAAAAAGAGTTGGGTTCCTACTTCAGTTCGGTCACAGGATATGTAGCAATCATTGTTTTTTTGATTGTCAACGGTCTGTTTATGTGGGTGTTTCCCGGCGAGTTAAATCTGTTGGATGCAGGGTATGCGAACATAGACACCCTCTTTCTGTTGGCTCCATGGATTTTCCTCTTTCTCGTACCTGCTGTTACGATGCGTACTTTTGCCGGGGAAAAGGAACAGGGCACTATTGAACTATTGCTTACGAGACCTGTTTCTGATTTGCTGATCATTGTCTCCAAATATCTGGCCGGCATATTGGTGGTGATGCTGGCATTGCTCCCTCTGCTAATTGCTTTCTGGAGCATTGTCCGCCTGGGAAATCCTCCGGGCAACATAGACATGGGTGCCACCTGGGGGTCTTTTATCGGCTTGTTTTTGCTGGCAGCCATCTATGCATCCATCGGAATATTCAGTTCCTCACTCACAACAAATCCGGTCATTGCATTTATACTGGCAGCGATCCTCTGTTTTTTCTTTTTTATTGGTTTTGAATCCATTGGCTCTTTATTTTACACACACCACTCATTCATCAACAATCTGGGGATCAATGCACATTATCAGTCCATTCGCCGTGGGGTGGTTGATCTGCGGGATATAACATACTTCATCAGTGTGGTCCTGATATTCCTCTATGCATCGCGTTTGGTTCTTCAATCCCGTAAATGGTAAATTTTATATGACAATGCATCATATCAAAAGAAAAAATATTCAACAATTCATTTTACTGACAGTAATTATTATCCTGGTCAACTTTATTATATCGAACGTATTTTTCAGAATAGACCTCACTTCCGAAAAACGCTTTACTTTAAAAGAAATTACCAAAGAAACGCTCCGCGAACTTGAGGATATTGTCTATGTGGAGATCTACCTTGATGGCGAGATGCCCATTGCTTTCAAACGATTACAAAGGGAGATCCGTGAGCAGTTGGATGAATACCGTATCCATGCCCGGAACAACCTGCACTATCAGTTTATCAACCCTGCAACGCTGGCAGAAGGAAAAGAACGTGAAAAATTATACCGGGAACTGGCACAAAAGGGCATTACCCCTTTGAATGTAAAAGACAGGGATGAGGAAGGGGGGGCTTCAGAGCGACTGCTGTTCCCCGGTGCTGTTATACGTCACCAGGGGCGGGAAATGGCCATCAACCTGATGTCAGACAACAGGCTTTACGGATCAGAGCAAAACCTGAACCACAGCATCGAAACGCTGGAATATCGCTTTATGACAGCGATCAGAAATCTCGCTGTAGATAAAGTAAGAAAAATTGTGTTCATCGAAGGGCACGGTGAACCCGAACACCATAAGGTAGGCGATATCAGCAGGGAGTTGGCCAATTTTTATCAGATTGACAGGGGCGCTATTGACAATCCTGATTGTTTATTTCCTTACGATGCGGTATTTATTGTAAAACCACGAAAAGCATTCAAAGAAAGTGAAAAATTTGCCCTAGACCAGTACATCATGCAGGGGGGAAAGGTTCTTTGGTTCATTGATGCTGTAGATATCAACATGGACAGTCTGTCTGCAGGTTCATCACTGGCCTTTATCAAGTCACTGAATATTGATGACCTGTTGTTTCGGTACGGGGTACGTGTGAATCCGGTATTGATCAAAGACCAATCCTGTAATGTAATCCCTGTAAATACAGGTGTTCGTGGCGGGCAGGCACAATTTTCACCACTCCCCTGGTCTTATTACCCGCTGTTTATCCCAGCACAGGAACATGCGGTGACCAAAGGGCTTGATCTGATCCTCGGTCGCTTTGTCAACACCCTGGATACCATTGCCAATCCGGAAATAAAAAAAGAGATACTGCTTTCCTCCTCCCAAAGAAGCAAAACCGTTCAGGCACCTAGATTTATTGAGCTTCGGGAGGTAGAAGAACCTTTTGATGCATCATATAATCAGGGACCGCTGCCTGTTGCTGTTGTTCTGACAGGTTCTTTTTCATCTGCTTATCAAAACAGGATGGTTGACCAATATATTGATTCGGATGATTTTGTTTACAAGGCGGCTGGAGAAACCACCAGGATGCTTGTGGTAGCAGACGGGGATATGATCTGTAACGAAGTCCGGTGGACACGAAACGGTCCGATGATCGCAGCGCTTGGATTTGACCGCTATACAAAACAGACATTCGGAAATAAAGAGTTTATCATGAATGCATTCCATTATCTGATGGATGATGTGGGCTTATTGGATTTGCGGGCAAAGGATCTGCAGGTACGGCTGCTGGATCGTGAAAAAGTCCGTAACGAAAGGCGTAAATGGCAGATGATCAATCTTGCCCTGCCTTCATTGTGTATTATCTTTTCGGGAATTGCACTGAACATTATCCGAAAAAGAAAATATTCCTGAGCCGAACAAAGAAAAACACATGATATGTCCGGAAATAAAAAATTAACGATTGTTCTGATCAGCCTGATCCCTCTGGTACTATATTATATAATTTCCGATAAGGGAGGTTCATTAAAAACCGGACCTGATCTTTTTGCTGTTTCTGATCCGGAAAAGATAAGCACCATCATTATTGAAAAAGATAAAGAAAGGATACTTTTGGAAAAAGACGAGCAGGAATGGACAGTTAAGGAACAATACGGCGCTGACCCGGGGGCTGTCAGCCGCCTGAAAAATGTGCTGTCAGGAATAAGAATAAAAGCACCTGTAGCAAAATCAGATCAGGAACAGATACGCAGGCATCTTGAGGAAGATGCCGTGGAAGTACAAATATTTTCAGATCGAAAGAAGGTACAACATTACCTTGTATATTCAGAAAAAGGCAGGACTTATATGGTCCAAAAAGGAAAAAAAAAGCCTTTGGAAGTATATCTTCCCGGTATTGAAAAAGAAGCCGGATCATTTTTTGTGACAGACGAAATATTTTGGCGAGACAATCGCCTCACAAGACTCAAACCTTCTGAGATTGACAAGGTGACACTGCGACATGCAGAAGACAGTTTTTCCATCATACGAAAAGGCAGGGATCATTTTCAGATTGGCGAAAAACAAGCAGGCTCCTTTCAGATTGAAAGCTATTTGCAATCCCTGCAGGTTGTCAGGGTTTCTTACAGCGATTCTATTCCCATGGATATATTTACAAAAGATCACTTTTATGCAGAGATTATCCTCCGAACAAATACAAAGCGGCGTATTGCCTTCACCTTTTACAAAATTCCTGTTGATCCTTTTACAGATGAATTCGGTCGGAAGGTATCTTACGACTTAAATCGTCTAAGTTTAAATATGGATGGCATGAAAGCCACTGTAAGATATATTGATATTGACCCTTTATTAAAAAAGAGAGAATACTTCTTTCAATAAGTTCTTACTCATAATATTCAAAAAGAAAATCATCGTAAGGGTATCTGCTTGTGTGAATATCCCGGATTTTTTCGTAAAGCAGCTTTCTCATTTCCGGGAAGTTGGTTTTTTCTTTGGCTGATATAAAAATTGACGGTCTGTTTTGTTTTCCCATCCAGCTTTTTTCCCAGTGTTCCAGCGGGATATTCTCACGGGTTTCAGGCGAGAGGTCATGCGGATCTTTCGGAGTATGGCGGTAAGCATCTATTTTATTGAATATCATGATCATTTCCTTTTCAGTAACCCCGATATCCTGTAAGGTTTCATTCACAACAGCTATATGTTCCTCAAAATTGGGATGGGAAATATCCACGACATGGAGCAGGACATCAGCTTCGCGTGTTTCATCAAGGGTAGATTTAAAAGATTCAATAAGACCATGCGGAAGTTTTCGGATAAAGCCTACTGTATCGGACAGCAGAAAGGGAAGATTACCGATGATCACTTTTCGCACGGTGGTATCCAATGTTGCAAAGAGTTTATTTTCGGCAAAGACATCCGATTTGCTCAGGACATTCATCAGCGTAGATTTTCCGACATTGGTATATCCCACGAGAGCCACCCTCACCATTTTGCCCCGGTTGCCCCGTTGGGACTCCATTTGCCGGTCAATTTTTTTGAGTTGTTCCTTCAATTTCGCTATTTTGTCAAGGACAATACGCCGGTCTGTTTCGATCTGGGTTTCTCCGGGACCACGCAGACCAATCCCTCCCTTTTGCCTTTCGAGATGCGTCCACATGCGTTTCAACCTCGGAAGGAGGTACTGATACTGTGCCAGTTCAACCTGCACCCTGGCATGTGCTGTTTTGGCTCTTCGTGCAAAGATATCAAGGATAAGGTTTGTCCTGTCAAGGATCCAGAGATCCTTCAGGAAATGTTCTACATTACGTAACTGACTGGCGGATAATTCATCATCAAAAACAGCCACTGTGATGTCCTCATCTGTTTCAGCAAAATCTTTTATTTCCTGTAATTTTCCACTTCCGACAAAAGTTTTCGGGTGAGGAGCATCAAGGCGTTGTACTATTTTTTTAATTGGTATCAATCCGGCCGTTTCGGCAAGAAAGAAAAGTTCATCAAGATACTCCCGAACCATCTGTTCGTCCTGCTGTTTATTGATGATCCCTATTAATATTGCTTTGTCCATCTTGTCGTATCCACTGTTTTATATGTTCTAAATAAAAAAACCCCTGAAAACGGGGTTTTTTATCATGCTATTAAGAAATAATATTGTTGATTTCTATATTATTCTGCCAGCCTGAAAGTAATGGGCAGCATATAATACACCTTTACCGCTCTTCCGGCTTGTCTTCCGGGAGACCATTTGGGCATGTTGCGGACAACCCGCAAGGCTTCCTTGTCAAGATCGGGATGTACGCCACGCATTATTTCAGCCATCGCAACATTTCCTGTTTCCATGACAACAAACTTTACGATCACTGTTCCCTGGATGTTATTGTCTCTGGCTCTTTCAGGATATTCAATATTATCACGTAGATACTGCATCAGCTTTGCTTCCCCACCCGGAAATTGAGGTTTTTCTTCCACAACCATAAATATCTCATCCTCATCTACATCTTCCTCCTCATCATAGTCTATGATATCCATTGCCGTACTTCTGTCGTCTTCGAAATTCAATGAAGAGAGATCAAACTCAAGTTCAATATCATCGTCCACAATTTCAAGTATTTCAGTTACCTTTGGCGGCTCCGGAGGAGGTGGCGGTTCCGGAGGTTCCATTTGGGTGATTGGGATGATCTCATCCTCAATAACCTCCTCATCCACGTTGAACATATCATCATCATCCGGGGGTCTTGCAGTCCAATTAAAAATGATCAATATGATCCCCAAAGTAACAACCAGACCTATTTGAAAAAATAGTCCTTTTTTCTTTTCAAGATTCGCTTTATCGCTTTTCTTTAATTCCATTTTGGCTTGTTATTATTTTCTGGCCTTAAAATTAAATAAATTTTTCTAAAATCATACATTTAACAAAATGAATTGGAAACGAATTAATACAAAATTAATATTATAGAGAAATAACGATCAAAATATTAAATTTTATTTAAAAAATAAAATTTTTACTTTCATTTTTCT
>CAYSRH010000038.1:0-10150 GCA_964433245.1 uncultured Bacteroidales bacterium
ATATAAAATTTTGAGGAGTTAGATGTCGCTGTTTTTTCTGTATATCTTTGTCGCTTTATTTTTTTCTTTTTTATGCTCTATACTTGAAGCAACACTTCTCAGTATTACCCCTGTATTTATTGAAAGCAAAATTAAAGAAGGGAAACATTATGCCAGACGATTAAAAAAATTCAAAAACAACATTGATTTACCCCTCGCTGCTATCCTTACCATTAACACATTTGCCAATACACTTGGGGCTGCAGGTGTAGGAGCCCAGGCCTTGCATCTTTGGGGAAGCACTTTTGTTACGCTGGTTTCTGTTTTATTAACCCTTTCCATCCTGATATTTTCTGAAATTATTCCGAAAACACTCGGTGCTTTATATTGGAGAGAACTGGCTCCATTTGCTTCAAGGGCTATCGCTGTATTGATTTACAATCCTCTTTACCCCTTTATTCTCATGGCCAGGTCAATCACAAAAATATTAAAGAAAGAAAGAAAGGACAACATACTAAGCCGTTCAGAGTTTCAGGTATTGGCAGAGAGCAGTATCAAAGAAGGTTTATTTAGTAATGAAGAGTCAAAAATACTGTTAAACTTAATGCGATTTAATGTCATTGATGTTCGTTCCATTATGACTCCGAGAACAATGTTGATAGCTGCAGAAGAGAGCCAAACGATCAAAAATTTTTACCATGAATTGAAAGAAATCCGATTTTCAAGAATCCCCGTCTATGAAAATGAAATCGACAATGTCACAGGATATGTTTTAAAACATGAGCTTTTTGAGAACATCATACGGAATGCAGGTGATAATAAATTAAAAAGTATTCGCCGCAATATTCTTTCTGTTAATGATCAGATGCCAATAACCAAAGCCTTTAACAAGCTGATCAATGAACGGGAACACATTGCCCTGATTGTTGGGGAATATGGAGAAACTGCCGGTGTTGTTACATTGGAAGACATTATTGAAACACTGGTAGGTGTTGAAATTGTTGATGAACATGACAACATCTCGGACTTACAAATGCAGGCACGTAAAAATTGGGAAGAAAGAATCAAAAAATTAGGATTCCCTGTTAGCGATGAAATATTTGAACAAACAAAAAAAGATTTTTAATTAACCCAAAACATGTACAGGCTGAACCACATCCTGTCCCCGATGAAGTCCTTCTATGTTTTTCGGAATCAAATGGTGATAGCGTTCGGGCAAACCTTTTTTTAATCCATCAACCACATTTTCAATCTTAACAATAGGCTTGGCTTTAAGAAAAGCTCCCAACACAATCATATTATAAATTTTCGGTGCCCCCATATCACTGGCTTCCTGCATGGCATTGAGACAATAAATATGAACATCTTTCCGGTCCGGCGGTGTTTTTACGCCTTGTGAATCATATAAGATAAGACCTCCCGGCTTCACATCAGGCACAAACTTTTCTATTGATTGCTGGTTAAGTAATATTGCCGTATCATACTGATATATCATCGGAGAGCTGATCTTCTCATCGCTGATAATTACCATTACGTTGGCTGTTCCTCCACGCATTTCAGGACCGTAAGAGGGGATCCATGAAACTTCCTTTCCTTCTACCATTCCCGACAAGGCAATGAATTTTCCCATAGAAAGCACTCCTTGTCCCCCAAAACCTGCTATAATGATTTCTTCTGTCATGTTTACGAATTAATTTGAAACAACGCTGCGTTTTTTTTACACTTTTCTTCCATCTACTTTAATATCGCCCAGGGGGAAAACAGGAAACAGGTTTTCCTCCATCCATTTATTGGCATCAACCGGAGATAGTTTCCAATTTGAATTACAAGCGGAAACAATTTCAACAATTGTAACTCCCTTACTTTGATCTTCAAATGCTTTTTTTATACTCTTTTTTAATTTTCTGACAGCAGCAGGGGTGTGAATAGATTGCCGTGTAGCATAATACACCCCTGGCATATTAGCGACCAAATCAGTAAACTGAATCGGATGTCCCATTGTTTCGACTTCTCTTCCAAAAGGGCTGGTAGAAGTTTTCATTCCCTCAATGGTTGTCGGAGCCATCTGCCCGCCAGTCATTCCGTAAGTTGCATTATTAATAAAAAAAATGGTGATTTTTTCACCTCTGCTACAAGCATGTACAGATTCTGCCGTTCCTATAGCAGCAAGGTCTCCATCACCCTGATAAGTAAAAAGATATTTATCGGGTTGCACCCTTTTTATGCCGGTCGCAACAGCACATGCCCGCCCATGTGCAGCACTTACCCAGTCAATATCTATGAAATCGTAAATAAAAGCCGAACAACCAACCGAACTAACACCGATTATTTCCTCCTGAATACCCATATCTTCGATAACTTCAGCTATCACTCTGTTTGCTGTTGAATGACCACATCCCGGACAATACGAAAATGCCGTATCTGTTAACAAGGATGATTTTTGATACACCTGATTTTCAGGATTTATAAGATTATTTGTTGGATTTTCCATAATATTTATTTTCCTATCATTTGTTGCAAGGTATTCACTATCTCTTCCGGAACAGGAAAGATACCCCCTAACTTAGTCATGCTTTCTACCCGTACCTTTCCATTTACTGCCAGCCTTACATCATCAACCATTTGTCCATGACTTAATTCAACTGAAACAATGACCTTGACTTTTTCTGCCATCTCTTTCAACAAATCATTTGGAAAAGGCCACAAAGTAATTGGTCTGAGAAGCCCCACCTTCAATCCCCGTTCCCTTGCTATTTCAACACCCTTCTGACAAATACGGGCGATAGAACCATACGCAACGACCAATATTTCAGCATCATCTGCATAAGACAGTTCATATCGGACCTCATTCTCCTGAATTCTTTTATACTTTTCAATAAGTTTTACATGCCATTGCTCATGAACCTCAGCCACCAATTCAACCGATTTATGTATCGTACGTTCACGATTCTTTGCTTTCCCGTTCGCTGCCCATGGATAATGTTTTCTGATATAATCTTTACTCCATCGTTCCTTTTGAGGACCAAAACTTACCTTTTCCATCATCTGTCCAATCATTCCATCAGCAATAATCAGAACAGGGTTTCTGTATGTAAATGCAATATGCCATGCAATATCAACAAAATCAGCCATTTCCTGAACTGACGATGGTGCCAGCACAGGTGTACGGTAATCACCATGTCCTCCGCCACGGGTTGCCTGATAATAATCTGCCTGGGAAGGCATAATACTTCCCAATCCGGGTCCGCCCCTTGATATATTGATCACCAGGACCGGCAATTCCGTTCCCGCAAGGTAGGACATTCCTTCCTGCATTAAACTATACCCCGGACTACTTGAAGATGTAACAGCTTTCTTTCCCGAAGCTGCTGCTCCATAAACCATGTTAATTGCAGCCACCTCACTTTCTGCCTGGAGAAAAACCATTCCTGTCCGTTTTTCCGGTTTTTCTGCTGTCAGGTATTCCATGATCTCTGACTGTGGGGTTATCGGATATCCAAAATAGGCATCGCTACCACTTCTAATCAGCGCCTCAGCAATGGCCTCATTCCCTTTCATTAACCTAATATCATCCATAATCTGTCTTCTAATTTATTAATCTGTCTTTGATGCTTGTTTTTTCTTATAAACAGTAATCACACCATCCGGACATACGATTGCACAATTGGCACATCCGATACAAGCATCAGGAGAAGCCATCACAGCATAATTATAACCTTTATTATTCACTTCCGAAGCAAGCTTTAGAACGCTTACAGGACAATTTACAACACATATCCCACATCCTTTGCATTGCTCTTTGTCCACCACAATTGCTCCTTTGAACTTTGCCATATTTTCTCTGTTTTAACTTTGCAAAAATGCAAAATTTATTTATGAAAGCCAAATTTTGTTTCCGGCACTTTTTGGTAAACGCTTAGCGAAAACTGTTTATTTGAAATACTCAAAAAATATTTATTGCTATATTTGCCGAAATTTTTAACGCATCCATCCACAAAGGCTGTATAATAAAAAATAAGGGAGACAAGGTGATTCACTTTAACATGAAAGCAATAGAAGCCGGAAAAGAAGAAGCGGAAAAAATCACAAACCGAATGACCTGAGCAGAAAGAGACCTTCAAGGTATTAAATCTATTATGTTTATGCCAGTGGGTGATGTTTTTGAAATATCCTTAATCTGCTTTCCAAATCAGACATTTGCTCACTCCTGACAAATGACACACAAGCTCTGACCCCTTCGTCCCTTAAACTTCCTGTGGTTTGTAAAGGGATCGCACTAATTCCGTAGTAGATCATTTTTTCAACCAGTTCAGGACCCGAAAATCCCGGATATGAAATCGTAAAATAAAAACCATCCGCCAAAGGTTTGTCCTCATCTTTATCATAAACCAGGTGAAACCCATATTGTAAAAATATCTTTTTCATTTCAGCTGCACGTTTCCCATACTCTTTTACATCTTCAATAAAATTATACCTTCCTTCATTTACTGCTTTCAATAATGCAGCAAGGGCATACTGAGCAGAATGGGATGTTCCTGAAGAAAGGGCATAAAGTGCCCCGTAAACAATTGCATGACCAAAAGAATCAGAAGGAAAAAATCGTTTCAGGTCAGGAAACCTTCGGGAAGCAAGCCCATCAGAAACAGCAAGAATAGCGATACGTTGTCCCGCATAACTAAACACTTTCGAGCTGGATATCAATAGCACATACTGATCTGTATATTTGGCGACGGATGCCTGGTAAGGAGGGACTCCCGGCTTGCTTAGATCCTGTCTGAAATCCATTCCAAAATAAGCAAGGTCTTCAATGATAAGCACATCATATTTATTGGCCAACTCCCCAATAATCTTCAATTCTTTTTCCGTAAAACAAATCCAGGATGGATTGTTGGGATTAGAGTACAAAATCGAAGATATATTTCCTTTGGAAAGAAATGACTCCAATTTTTCACGTAATTTTTCCCCACGATAATCATATACATCAAAACTTTCGTATTGCAATCCCATAACCTGCATCTGCTGTTTTTGGACAGGAAATCCGGGATCCAGAAAAAGCAGGGTGTCCCGTTTCTTATCCCTGCGACAAGTCACCATTAGCGTAGCATAACATGCCTGCATCGAACCAACTGTTGGCGTACAATAAAGTGGAGAGATATCTATATCAATAAAATTCTTAATAAATTTCGAAGCTTCTTCTTTTAATATATGGATTCCGTCAATTGGCGGATAAATTGAAGCCACGCCCTTTTTCAGTGCTTCAATTTCTGCTTCTACGCCTATCTGAGCTGCCGGTAATCCCGGCACCCCCATTTCCATTCGAACAAAACGTTCTCCTGTTTCGGCTTCGATCAAAGCAATAAGCCTGACAAAATCCCGGATTGAGGCTTTCGAAAAATCAGTAATTCCACATTCCTCTATTTTTTTTCTGACAACCTCTGCACTAATCGGTGTTTCAACAACTTCCATAAGCAGTAATGCTTGATAATATTTTTTTTACTAATTAATTTTTCTTTTATCTATGACACGTTTTGCCTTCCCTTCACTTCTCTCAATTGTTTTTGGTTCAACCAGCTTCACCTCAACACGAAGACCTATGGTGTTTTCAATACTATCTCTTATTTTTTTTCTGACTTCTTCCAGTTGGCGAATCTTATCGGTAAAGAAGTTTTCTTCCACTTCCACAAGCAGTTGTAGTGAATCCAGATTATTCACCCGATCAACTTCGAGAAGATAATGGGGACTTGTTTCATCCAGTTCAAGCAATACACTTTCTATCTGAGAAGGGAAAAGGTTTACCCCCCGAATAATCAGCATATCGTCTGTTCGTCCCTTACATTTCTCCATCCTCACAAGCGTTCTTCCACAATCACATGTTTCATAATGCAAGCGTGTCAGGTCTCTTGTACGGTAACGCAACAATGGCAATCCTTCTTTTGTAACAGTGGTAAACACAAGTTCTCCGAACTCACCTTCAGCCACAGGTTCCAATGTATTCGGGTCAATCAGTTCAGGAATAAAATGATCCTCATTGATATGCATTCCTGACTGTGCTTCACATTCACAAGAAACTCCGGGACCGATTACTTCACTAAGTCCGTATATGTCAATTGCCCTGATCTTTAACCTTGTCTCTATTTCCTTCCGCATATTTTCTGTCCAGGGTTCTGCTCCAAAAACCCCAACCCTCAGATTCAACTCATCCCGGCTTATCTCACTTTCTTCAATAGCTTCTGCAAGGTGCAAGGCATAAGAAGGAGTGCAACACAAAATGGAACTCTTAAAATCCTGCATAAGTTGTAATTGTCTCTTTGTGTTGCCTCCGGAAACAGGAATCACTGTAGCCCCTACCTTTTCACTTCCATAATGCACCCCCAGTCCTCCTGTAAAAAGACCATATCCATAGGCATTCTGAACAAAATCATTGCGACGCACCCCTGAAGCGACCAAAGAGCGAGCCATTACCTCTGTCCATGTGCTCATATCCTTCCGGGTATAGCCCACGACAGTCGGTTTTCCTGTTGTACCGGAACTCGCATGCAAACGCACAATCTCAGTCATGGGAACAGCAAAAAGACCAAAAGGATATGTGTCCCGCAAATCAGTTTTATAGGTAAACGGCAACTTTGCAAGGTCATTCACATCTTTTATATCCTCCGGCATAATTCCGGATTTCTGCATTTTGTCACGGTAAAACGGCACATTATGATATACCCGCTCAACCATTTCAACCAGTCTTCTACCCTGTAATGCCTTCATATCTTCACGAGGCATACATTCAAATGTTTTATTCCAAATCATTCTCTTTCTGTTTTTTATCAAATATTATAAAGCTCATCTGCTTTTATCAGTTCCATTTTATGTTTCTGCAATACTTCAATGGCCCGGACCGGTGAATCTGTACGCAATACTGCCATTGCCTTTTCTCCCGTTGAGAATGCATAAATATATTCTATGCCAATATCCTCTTCAGCAAGGTATTTTACAGCCCTCACCAAGGCCCCCGGCTTATTTGGCATGTAAAAAGAGATCACATCATTCAGGTTGACCGTGAAATCATTTTCTTTTAACACCTTGATTGCCCTTTCGTAATTGGAAACAACCATTCTAAGGATACCGAATTCAGAAGTGTCGGCCATGCTGATGGCTGAAATATTAACCTGTTCATTTTCCAGGATACTCAATAGATCTGCCACTCTTCCGGCTCTGTTTTCCAAAAAAACAGAAAGTTGTTTGATCAACATATGCTTTATATTTTACGTTATTATTCTACTTATTAAACACACAAAAGAAAACAATCAAAAATAATTTAAAAATCATTATTATTGTCCGGTAAACCGGAATAAATTTGATTAATTATTCTGAATCTGTTGATAACGTGCAGGTTATGAATATTCTGATGTGAAGATAAAGGATATTTTTGAAAATTTTTCCTGGGCCATCTGTAGAGAGTAAGCAGAATCTGCCATAAATATATTTCTCCCTTTTTTGTCTAATGCTATTTGATTGTGCTTTCGTTTAATAAACTCATCCAATTGCTTTTTATCATCGCTGACGAACCAACAAGCTTTGTAGAGCGACATATTTTCGTACTTACAGGAAGCACCATATTCATGTAACAATCTGTATTCTATCACATCAAATTGCAGTGCTCCTACGGTACCGATAATTTTTCTGTTATTGGATAGTTGTGTAAAAAGTTGAGCAACCCCTTCATCTGTTAACTGTTCCAGTCCTTTGGAGAGTTGTTTGGCTTTTAATGGATTGGCATTGTCAATATAACGAAACAATTCAGGAGAGAAACTGGGGATTCCCTGAAAATGTATCTTTTCTCCTTCTGAGAAACTATCCCCGATTTTAAAGTTTCCTGTGTCATGTAAGCCAACGATATCTCCGGGGTAAGCATGTTCAATAATGGCTTTTTTTTCAGCCATAAAAGCTGTCGGGGAGGAGAATTTATATTTTTTATCTTGCTGAACATGTGTATATGGAGCATTCCGTTCGAAAGTTCCGGAACAAATTTTTAAAAAAGCAATTCTGTCCCGATGGTTAGGATCCATATTGGCATGAATTTTAAAGATGAAACCACTGAATTTTTCCTGATCGGGATAAATTATTTTTTCTTTTGTTTTGGAGGGCAGGGGAGGAGGGGCATATGCAATAAAACATTCGAGTAATTCTTGTACGCCAAAATTGTTCAATGCGCTACCGAAAAATACAGGTGCCAGATTCCCTTGGAGATATTCCTGAACATCAAATTCAGGATACACTTCCTGAATTACCTCTATATCTTCACGCAATTTGTCACTACTTGTGCCAATATATTTTTCAAGAGTAGGGGAGGAAATGTCATTGAATTGGATGGATTTTCCAATAGATTGCTTTGTGTTGTCAATGAAAAGTTGCAGGTTGTTTTTCCAAAGATTGTAAACCCCTTTGAATTTATTCCCCATGTCAATAGGCCAGCTCAAAGGTCTTGTTTTAACTTGTAATTCCCTTTCGATTTCATCAAGCAGGTCAAAAGGGTCAAGCCCCATCCTGTCAAGTTTGTTGACGAATACCATGACGGGAGTTTTTCGCATTCTGCAAACTTCCATCAGTTTTTTTGTTTGCTCCTCAACCCCTTTGGATGAATCTATAACAATGATAACACTATCTACAGCAGTTAGTGTCCTGTAAGTGTCTTCTGCAAAATCCTTGTGTCCGGGGGTATCCAATATGTTGACTTTATATCCTTTGTATTCAAACCCCATAACCGATGTTGCGACAGAGATCCCCCGCTGTTTTTCAATTTCCATAAAGTCTGAGGTAGCTGTTTTTTTTATTTTATTGGATTTTACCGCTCCTGCTGTATGAATGGCACCACCAAAAAGAAGCAGCTTTTCAGTTAGTGTGGTTTTTCCCGCATCCGGATGACTTATAATAGCAAATGTCCTTCTTCTTTTTATCTCTTCTGAAAATTTCATTATAATTGTTAAATATTTTAGTTGGCAAAATTAGAATTATTAGACAATATATTTGAAAAGAATGAAGTTTTATGTTATTTTACAAGCTGAAATAATTGAAATAAATATAAAACCCATAAGAAGATGAGTGAAAATATTAGCAAAATACTTATTCCTGTTGATTTTAAAGAGGAGTCAATAGCGGCATTAGAGAATACTTATAATTTGGCAAAGTTTTTGAAAGCGGAGATTTTACTTTTGTATATAATTCAACCATTGGATTTTATTCATGAGTTGTTGATAAAAAAAGAAGAAGTTACCAGAATTTCTGCTGAGGCACAGAAAAAGCTCGTAAAACTTGCCAAAAAATCAAAGGATGAGTCAGATATTGTTTGCAGGACACGTGTTGAAAGGGGAAAACCTTATGAAATGATAGTCAAAGTAGCGTCAGAGATACATGCACGTTTTATTGTCATGGGGAAACACAATGTAGATATAGCCAAAAAAGATCTTGGATCAACAATAACCCGTGTTGTACGAAATTCAGAAGTGCCTGTTATTACAATGGATTGTGAGGCAAAATGCAGTTATAGTTTTAAAAATATTATTCTGCCATTGGACCTTACCAAATCTACAGCTGTTCAGACGTTTAATGCCATTGTTTTTGCCAGTTATTACGATGCCACTATACATATTGTTTCAGTACTTAGAGGAACAACACAGGTACGGGGAAGCCGAATTTATAAAAGAATGAAAAAAGTGGCAGGGATAATTAAAGAAAATGATATTCCTTATACGACACAGATATTTAAAAAAACAGAAAAGCCGGTATTTCGGATCGTGCTTGATTATGCACAAGAAAAAGAGGCTGACCTTATTATGTTAATGACACATCAGGAAGAAACATATAGTGGGCAATATATTGGTGCTGTGGCAACCAAAATTATTCATGAAGCCAAAGTTCCTGTATTAACACTTACTTCTGTGGCCGCTGAAGAAGGAGGGAAAGAGTTCTCAGGAGTTCTTAATACCATGCTGGATCCATTGGGTATTATGAACAATAAAAAAAAGTGACAGGGTTTAATTAATTAGTGCTTGTGCGAAAACCACTGTCTCTGATGCGAAAATTTCATTTTCAAGGCTTGCGAAGTCTGAAAACCCACAGTTTACTGGAGTAAATGAGGAGTTTTCAGACGAGCGTAACGCAGAAAATGGAGTTTTTGCGCAGA
>CAYSRH010000039.1:0-9912 GCA_964433245.1 uncultured Bacteroidales bacterium
AACTGTTACCAATGCTGCCGGAGATTGTAATCCGAAAAGGGCGATGGCAACAGCCACAGCCAATTCGAAGAAATTACTCGCACCAATCATAGCCCCAGGTGCACAGACAGCATAAGGCAATTTGAGTTTTTTCCCGCCATACCAGGCAATGAAAAATATAAAATAGGTTTGGATAACCAAAGGAATAGCAGCCAACAAGATAATCAGCGGATTGTTGATGATATTTTGTCCCTGAAATGCGAAAAGTAGTACCAGTGTCACCAAAAGAGCAATGATACTGAAAGGTTTTAACATGGGAAGAAAGGTGTTGGTAAACCATTCTTTCCCTCTCATTTTTAGCAGGATGCGCTGCGTGATGATGCCTGCAAGCAAGGGCACAACAACAAAGATAACAATGCTGGCTACCAGCGTATCGTAAGGAATACTTACATTGGTAATTCCCAGTAATAAGCCAACGATAGGAATGAAGGCTACCAGTATAATCAAATCATTGACAGATACCTGTACCAGTGTATAGTTGGGGTCTCCATCAGAAAGATAAGACCAGACAAATACCATGGCCGTACAAGGAGCAGCGCCTAATATGATGGCACCTGCAATGTATTCACCAGCCAGGGCGGGATCAATCCATGCGCCGTAAAGTTTTGAGAAGAATATCCAGGCAAAAAATGCCATGGTAAAAGGCTTGATAAGCCAATTGATAACAACAGTCCAGACAAGACCCCGGGGCTTCTTCCCAATTTGCTTGATACTGGTGAAATCAATCTGGAGCATCATGGGATAAATCATGAGCCAGATGAGTATTGCTACAGGTATATTGACTTTGGCAATCTCCATACTACTGATTACTTCCATGCGGTCGCCAACAAAATGACCAATAATCACGCCGACAATAATACCAAGTGCTACCCAGATGGTGAGGTATTTATCAAAAAAACCTATGGTTTTTGCAGGTTCTTTAGGAACTGTTGTTTTTTTTATTGGATCTGACATGACTCTTTTTTATTTATAGTTAAGATAAATGAGATTGGATTATAACTTAGGTTGAATTTCTTCTTTATAAAATTGGAAGAAGTGCTCTTTGATTTCGTTCCGCACCCGGATGAATTCACTCCGGATAAAATCATCACTGCCTGTGGCATGCGAAGGATCATCAAATCCAATGTGTATGCGGTTTTTGACCTTGCCCATAAAAGCAGGGCAAGCTTCATTTGCACCCCCACATACAGTAATAACATAATCCCATTCCTCTCCAAGGTATAGGTCAACTGAATCAGAGGTGTGGTGGCTTATGTCGATTCCAGCTTCCTGCATCACCTGCACCGCTTTCTCATTGAGTTTGCCGGAAGCTTCTGTTCCTCCGGAACGTACTGTGATGTCTGGATTAAAATGTTGTAAAAATCCATGTGCCATCTGGCTTCTACAACTGTTTCCTGTGCATAAAATCAGAATTTTCATGTGTTATCGTTTTTTGTTAGTAATAAGGTTCTATTAATTGTTACAACTATGTTTATTTGCCTCACATGCTACACCTGCTTTCTTGATTAGATCCATAAATCCTTCAAATTTTTCAAGGTAGTTATTGATCGTGGTGGAACAAAGGCAATAGTTTATTTTTAATCCGTCAATTTCACCGTGAATTAATCCCATCTCTTTTAACTCTTTCAAGTGTTGAGAAACAGTGGTACGACCCAAAGGCAGATGTTTGGATATGTCACCTGATATACAGGTTTCTGTGTTGGCAAGATATTGCAATATCATGAGTCTTGCAGGGTGTGAGATTACCCGGGCAAAACGCGCTATTTCCTGAAGCGATTCCTCAAATATGTCTGATTTATTCATTTTTATGCGTATTTATATTTCTAATGACGCAAACATACGACATATATTTTATATTAAAAAGGAAATCAAGAAAAAAAGCCGAAAATATTTTTCCGGCTTTTTTATATCATTTAATGAATACAACAATTTTATAGCACTTGCTTGGTTCCATCGCTGATCTCAGCCACATAGAAATCAGGGGAGATGCCTGTTTTGGCCTGATAGGCGGGACCAACTGTGGCAATAAATTCATCCACTGCATCTTCTTTTACAAGGCTTACAGTGCAACCTCCGAATCCTCCGCCTGTCATACGGCTTCCGATTACACCATCCACTTCCCATGCGGCTTCTGCCATGGCATCCAGTTCCTTTCCTGTAACTTCGTAATCATCACGCAGAGATACGTGCGAAGCATTCATCATTTCACCGAACTCTTTTAATTTGTTCGCTTTTAGTGCCTTAACAGCGTCAGTGGTTCTTTTTATTTCGGAGACTACGTGACGTGCTCTTTTTAAGGCTACAGGGTCTTTGATTGCATCTTTTACTGCATCAAAATCAGCTTGTGAAAGTTCTCCCAACTGTTTAATAGGTTTCACCTTGTTGATCTCAGCTACAGCCTCTTTGCATTCTGCTACCCGTTGGTTATACTGTCCGGCGTCTAATTTATGCGGGCTGTTGGTGTTGGAGATAACAATCTTTATACCATCGAGTTTCACCGGCACCAGGTCAAATTCAAGGGTGTCACAATTAAGGAATACTGCATGGTCTTTTTTACCCATACAGGAAGCAAACTGATCCATTATACCGCAATTCACGCCCACGAATTCATTCTCAGCTTTCTGTCCTATTTTGATGATGTCGAGACGACTCAATCCGCTACCAAGTAGTTCATTGATGGCGAATCCTGTTACCACTTCCAGCGCTGCTGATGAGGATAAACCTGCGCCATTGGGAACATTGCCCCAAAATAGCATTTCAGCGCCTGTATCAAATTTAATTCCACGTTTTGTGAACTGGTCAATCACACCGAGGGGATAGTTGACCCATTCCTTTTTATGGTGTTTGGAGAGATCGGAGAGGGGAATCTCTGCATAATAATTCTCATTCAGGGAAGCCATTTTAACGAGATTGTCATCTGTTTTTCTGAGGAAAACATAGAGACCGAAACTCAGAGCACAGGGAAATACAAAACCTCCGTTATAGTCTGTATGTTCACCTATAAGATTTACACGCCCCGGAGAAAAATACCCGGTCACACCGTCTGATGATCCATATTGCTTTTCAAATGCTGTTTTTAATTCTTCTGTTGTCATAATTTAATAATTTTTTATGTAAGTATAATCTGATTTATTTTCTATTCCATAATTTATCCATATCTTCTAATGTCTTTCCTTTTGTTTCAGGAACAATTTTCCATATAAAAAGAGCTGCTAAGATTCCCATGATTCCATATATCCAGTAGGAAAATCCGTAATTAAACATGTTTATTAAAACGGTGTTATCATTCATCATTGGAAATGTCCATGACACAGCAAGATTGGCAATCCATTGGGCAGCAACTGCGATAGACATTGCTCCACGGATACTATTGGGAAATATTTCAGAAAGGATTACCCATGCTACAGGTCCCCATGATACAGCGAATGCAGCAGTATAGGTAAGCATAAAAATCAGAGAAGATATACCAATTGTTTTAAAGTAGAAGGTCATTCCCAGGGCAAACATGCTGAATGCCATCCCCAAAGCACCGATAATCATTAAAGGTTTTCTTCCAAAGCGGTCAACCGTCAGAATGGCAATGACCGTAAATGTCAAATTAACTGTTCCTACGATGATGGTTTGCAACAAAGAGGTGTCTGTAGCACTTCCCATATTTCTGAATATTTCGGGAGCATAATACAAAACAACATTGATCCCTACAAATTGTTGAAAGACAGAAATCAGAATGCCTATCACAATAATTAGTCCCCCAAATGAAAGCCAGGGGAGGCTTTTTTGTTTTAATGATTCTTTTATCTCTTCAATAACAAAAGCTGCCTGCACTTGTCCTGTTAATTTTTGTAACACATGCATAGCCTTTTCCGATTTATTTTTCATAACGAGGAAACGAGGTGTTTCAGGAACAAAAATCAATAGAATAAGAAAGATTGTTGCAGGAATTGTTTCCGAAGCAAACATCCATCGCCATCCTGTTTCACTTAGCCAGAGGTCATCACCTTGTTTGGCAATAAAGTAATTGACAAAATAAACTACCAACATACCAAAAATAATGGCAAACTGGTTCAATGAAACCAATTTGCCTCTGATTTTTGCCGGTGCTATTTCAGCAATGTACATAGGAGATAGCATGGAAGCCATTCCTACGCCAATTCCTCCAATTACCCGATAGACAATAAATGCATTGATAACTTCAAGTCCTGCAAAGTTAAAATACTCAGGTAAAGAAGATCCAATGGCAGAAAGAATAAACAGAGAAGCAGCAATAATCAATCCCTTCTTACGTCCAATCGTCATGCTGATAAATCCTGCTAAGGATCCACCAATGATACATCCTACCAATGCACTGGAGATTGTAAATCCTTTCAATGAATTGGCCACTCCTTCGGTTAAAACCAAAGGTTTATTCAAAAACGTAACAGCTAAAATAATAGCAAAAGAAGACAACAAAATAAATGAAGAAAGATATCCTCGTTTTTTTCCAAACAGCTTAAGTAACTGCCCTGATATTGCCAATCCAATAATAAAAAGAACAATTGAGACGAAGATTCTGAATTGTATCACGACCCGTATGGCTTTTTCTGAATCAGCATTTAGTCCATCAATAAAAAAAGATTGCAATGAACTTACAGCACCTGAAATTACAGCAGTATCATACCCAAAAAGCAAACCTCCCAGCGTTGCGACCAATGTAATTCCTATCAGATAAAAACGATTTTTTTTATCATTCTCATTCTCATTTCCTTTACTCATGATATTATTTATTGTAGGTTTAGTTAAAAATAAAATTAATCATAAAAGTCAATCTAAACATATATTTTAGCATAAAAAGCCTGCTAAATATATTGATTGATCAACTGTTCATACATTTCTTGTTTTCCGCTGATTTGTTCAGGTTCTCCATTTTTAGCTGCAATATCCCGTAAATCTTGCAAAGATATTTTCCCTTCTTCAAAAGCTTTTCCTTTACCGTCGTCAAAAGAAGCATAACGTGCTATACGTAATTTTTTATACGCTGATTGATTGAGTATTGCATCGGCTGCAATGAGTGCCCTGGCGAAAGCATCCATGCCAGCAATGTGGGCAATGAACATGTCGTCCAGATCAGTTGAATTACGTCTCAACTTGGCATCAAAGTTGACGCCTCCTGTTATAAATCCTCCTCCTTCGAGAATAACGAGCATCGCCTCTGTAAGTTCCATTACATTGATAGGGAACTGGTCAGTATCCCATCCATTCTGATAATCACCACGATTCGCATCAATGCTGCCAAACATACCATTGTCCATAGCCACTTGCAATTCATGTTGGAATGTGTGTTGTGCCAGGGTGGCATGGTTGACTTCAATATTCATCTTAAAGTCTTTATCAAGTCCATAAGATTTTAGAAAACCAATAACGGTGGCAGTATCAAAATCATATTGATGTTTTGTTGGTTCCATGGGTTTAGGCTCAATCAAAAAAATGCCTTTCCATCCTTGGGAACGTGCGTAGTCTCTTGCCATGGTAAGGAAGCGCCCCAGATGCTCTAATTCTCTTTTCATGTTGGTGTTCAGTAGCGACATGTAACCTTCACGACCACCCCAGAATACATAATTTTCACCACCCAAAGCAATCGTAGCATCAATGGCATTTTTCACTTGTGAACCGGCCCATGCAACAACATTAAAGTCCGGATTGGTTGATGCTCCATTCATATAGCGGGGATTGCTGAAGACATTGGCTGTGCCCCAAAGTAGTTTCACGCCTGATGCTTTCTGCTTTTCTTTTGCGTATTCAACGATTGTCTGCAAGCGTTTTTCTGATTCTGCTACAGAATTTCCTTCGCTAACCAAATCAAAATCATGAAAGCAGTAAAATGGGATACCCAATTTTGTCATAAATTCAAAGGCAGCATCCATTTTTTCTTTGGCTGCCTGAACAGGATCACTATGGATGTTCCATGGACGCTGAATAGTGCCCGGACCGAAAGGGTCGCCTCCGTCACCACAGAGCGTATGCCAGTATGCCATGGCAAAACGGAAATGTTCTTTCATTGTTTTTCCGGCTATTTTTTTGTCTTCGTCATAGTGTTTGAAAGCCAGTGGATTTTTACTGTCTTTTCCTTCAAATTTGATTTTGTCAATTCCTTTAAAATATTCTGTATTTCCTGTGATTACACTCATTTTTTTATTTTTTAGTTATTAATATTTTGTCATTTAAAATATAAAATGTAAATATATTTACTTTATATAATTTTTCCATTGTTCATATGCCTTTTTATATGATGCGGCATTTGATTGATCTGGTTCTATTGTCTGCATTTTTTTCAATGTACTGAATGCTTCTTCAAATGATTGGTAGATACCTGCACCTACACCGGCTCCTTTGGCAGCTCCTACGGCACCGTCAGTATCATATAGTTCTATAGTTGCCCCGGTGATACCTGCCAGTGTTTCTCTGAAAACAGGAGAGAGGAACATGTTGGCGTTGCCGGCACGAATAACTTTGGCATTTATGCCTATATTTTGCATGATCTCGATTCCATAATGGAAGGCAAAGACGATGCCTTCCTGTGCAGCTCTGTAAAGATGGTTGGCGTTGTGGATATTAAAGTTTAGATTATGAAAAGAACTTCCCGGATCCTGATTTTTTAGCAATCTTTCTGCTCCGTTTCCAAAAGGCATAATAATAAGTCCATCGGAACCAATTGGAACTTTTTCAGCCAGGTTGTTCATCTCGGGATAATCAATACTTCCTCCACCCACATTGTGCTTCATCCAGCTGTTGAGTATCCCTGTTCCGTTAACGCAAAGTAGTACTCCCAACCTGTTGTGCTGATCTGTATGATTCACATGAGCAAAAGTGTTAACTCTTGATTGTGGATCAAATTTCACGACATCACTTACACCATAAACAACACCTGAGGTACCGGCTGTAGCAGCTATTTCTCCGGGATTCAGTACATTTAAAGAAAAAGCGTTGTTCGGCTGGTCTCCGGCCCTGTATGCGATGGGAGTACCTTCGGGAATTCCCAGTTCTTCAGCGGCTTTCTTGTTTACCTTGCTTTGTACCTGAAAGTTAGGTGCGATTTCAGGGATTAATTCCTTATCTATATCATAATGCTGAAGCAGAATATCTGCTACATCTCCTGTTTTAAAATCCCAGAGCATCCCTTCGGAAAGACCGCTTACTGTGGTATTTACATCTCCGGATAGCATCATGTTAATATAATCTCCGGGCAACATCATTTTCCATATTTTTGCATATATATCCGGCTCATTTTCTTTTACCCATTTAAGTTTAGATGCAGTGAAGTTGCCGGGGGAATTAAGGAGGTGTTCAAGGCATTTTTCTTCACCAATTTCGTTAAATGCTTTCTCTCCGGTTTTTACGGCACGGCTGTCACACCAGATAATGGACGGGCGTACGACTTTTTTGTCTTTGTCAATGGCAACCAGTCCATGCATTTGGTAAGAGATACCAATGGCTTTGATCTCATTTTTATTGATGGCTGATTCTGATAATATTTGCTGAGTTGCCTGCTTTAGGTAATCCCACCACACCTCCGGTTCTTGTTCAGCCCAGCCGGACTTTACTGCTGTGATTTTCATTTCCTGCTTTGGAAAAAAAGCTGAGGAAAGCAATGTACCTGTTTTTACCTCAATTATTGAGGCTTTTACTGATGAACTTCCGATGTCAAATCCTAATAAATACATAATATGATATATTTTTTATATGGTAAATATGAGTTGGTCTTTTTTTTGTCTGAGATAAGCTCTTTTATTAAATTGATAATAGCGGGCAGGTTTGTGTGCTACGTTTTTTTCACGATCTGTTGTTTTTCTGAGCCAGTGAACATCTTCTTTGTTTTGGATTCTGTCAGGAGAATCAAATACTTTGAACTGTTCAAGATAAATATCTTTAAGTCCGGTGAGTTCTTCTTCATCAAACCCGAATACCACACAATCGACTGAAATTTGAGGATTTAGTTTTACCACTTTTGGTGTTTTTTTAAGCAACAGATAAAAGTAATCATATTTTTAATAACATCAAGCAACTTAATGTATTTTTTACGTTAAGATACACTATTTAGGGTTGAGATAAATAAGTTAAAAAGATTAAAATTCATTTTATCCGTCAAAGTAAATTAAAAATAAAAAAAATCATTATATTTCCAAAATTAATTATGAAACATACGCATTGAAACATACGCAGCAAAGATTAAAAATGTGTGTGAAAAATAGTAAAACATGGGCGTAAATTTTAAACATATGAAAACAATTTGGATTTTTCTTTTTTTCTTTTTGTTTATAACAAAGTTTTATTCTCAGGTTGATTACAAACCTGCACCAGAGAATGTAGAAAACAGAGAATGGTTTCAGGATGCTAAGTTCGGATTATTCATTCATTGGGGCGTATATAGCATTTTAATGGATGGCGAGTGGGTGATGCAAAACAGGCGCATCAATAAAAATGACTATAAAAAATTACCGCAATTTTTTAATCCCACAGAATTTGATGCAAGTGTGTGGGTAAAGATGGCAAAAGATGCAGGGATGAAATACATCGTTATTACATCCAGACACCATGACGGTTTTTCTATGTTTGAAACAACACAAAGTCCTTACAACATTGTGGAGGCGACTCCCTTTAAACGGGATGTGTTAAAAGAATTGGCTGAAGCATGTCGGGAAGCCGGTATCAAACTTGGATTTTATTATTCCCACCTTGATTGGTATCATGATGATTATTATCCAAGAGGAGATAATCCAGGCTCAAAAGGTCGCCCCTTAGAAGGTGACTGGGATAAGTATATTGTGTTTATGAAAGACCAGTTAACAGAACTATTAACCAATTATGGTGATGTGTTGTGTATCTGGTTTGATGGATGGTGGGACAAGCCTAAGGCAGACTGGCGTTTGGATGAACAATATAATTTAATTCATGCGTTACAACCGGGAACTCTCATTGGGAATAACCACCACAGACCGGTGAAATCGGGTGAAGATTTTCAAATGTACGAGAGAGATCTCCCCGGTCATAATACCACAGGATACAGTGATGATGCTAAAGTGGGGTATTTGCCCTTAGAGATGTGTGAAACTATGGCAGGACATTCATGGGGCTATAATTTTACTGACAACAGGTTTAAAACTTCAACAAGGCTAATCCACACTTTGGTAAAAGCTGCCGGATATAACAGCAATCTTTTATTAAATGTAGGACCAATGCCTAATGGAAAAATACAACAGGAAAATCTTGATACCTTGGCTATTATTGGTGAATTTATGGAGGAATATGGTGAAACTATATACAATACAAGACAAGGACTAATAACCCCAAGACCATGGGGCGTGACAACTATGCGTGACAATTTGCTTTTTATCCATATTCTTGATCATCCTGATTTGATTTTTAATCTCCCGCCACTGGAGCAAGGTATTCAACAGATTACTGCTTTTAAGACAGGAGAAAAAATTGACTATGTGAAAAATAATACGGGCATACGTTTTACAATTCCGGAAAGCTTAAATGGTGAAGTTGACAGGGTAATTGTTTTGGAGCTAATAGAATGATGTTCTTCCGGTTTTTTATGTGATTGATTTTTTTAAGGAAAGGGATAGCAATGGAAAAGGATAATAATATTATATGTAAAGAAAGAGAAGGTACTTCTTCGGACATAGTTTCGGACATAGTACCTTCTCTTTTTTGTGGGATCTACGGGATTCGAACCCATGACCCCTACCCTGTCAAGGTAGTGCTCTAAACCAACTGAGCTAAGATCCCTTCAAATAAAATCATCACAATATTAATAATATTCTTTCTATCTTACCATATTTCATCTGTTTATAATTTATTTTTTATTTGGCTTCGCCGAGCTCGTAAACTCGG
>CAYSRH010000040.1:0-9895 GCA_964433245.1 uncultured Bacteroidales bacterium
ATTTTAATCATAGTTGCGTGTGTGTCTCAATATTAATTTCAGACATGGTCTGTTTTATCTGTTTATAATTTGCGACCATGCTTTCGATTTGGCACACATTTTTAATCATAACTGCGTATGTGTCTCAATATTAATTTCAGACATGGTCTGTTTTATCTGTTTATAATTTGCGACCATGCTTTCGATTTGGCACACATTTTTAATCATAACTGCGTATGTGTCTCAATATTAATTTCAGACATGGTCTGTTTCATATAACACCAATCCGATGACTTTTTCCAGTTTATTATTTTCATCATGGATAGGGGTATAGCTTTCATAGAATACTTTTTCTTTGTTTTCGAAAATATAACAAAAAGTGCCCGAAAAAGTCTTTCCTGTTTTTAAATGTTTCCATAATTCTTTTTGTTGGCAATGATTAGATTTGCTTTGTTTTTTTTCAAAATGTATAAGTTTCATATGTTCAATCTTCTGTAGCGAAATGATTTCTGTCATGGCAAGATAACGTATATTGGCATCTATGATATGACCTTCTGCATCTAATTCTATGGTTCCTATTGTGTTGTTTACTGCAGTCAGGGTTGCGTTGAGTTCTTTCTCCCTTCTTGCAGCATCTTCCTGGGTGGCCTGAAGTTCTTCCATATTTTGTTGAAGTTCTTCTTCCTGCTCCCTCATCTCTTCGGATTGACGTTGAAATTGTTCCAGTAAAGAGCGTGTCCGCATGTTGTTATGGACAGCTGAAAGTGTTGATGCAATTACTTCAGCAATCTTTTCAACAAAATTAATTTTATAGGATTCAAACGCAGAGAGAGAGGCAATTTCGATAATCCCGTAAGTTTCTTCATTTAATTTGAGAGGCACAATAAGGATGCTTTTTGGTTCAGTATTTCCCATGCCGGATGCTATGTCCATATAGCCTTCGGGAATATCTGTCATGTATATGGTTTCTCTTTCAAGAAAACAAGTGCCTGCCAAACCTTCTCCCGGAATGATTTTTCGTTTCAGGTATTTACGCCTGTCAAAGGCAAAGCATCCTGTTAATTCTAAAAAAGGATTGTCCTCTTCTTCTTCTTTATTTAAAATAAAGATTCCTCCTTGTATAGCATCTAAGTATTTTACCAATTCACTAATTATTTTATATGAAAGGTCATTTAGATTGTCATTATTTTGCCGAAGAATATCTGCAAATTTTGCTTGCCCGTAAGCTCCCCAGTTACGGTCTTCTTCTATGGCTTTTTGTTTGGAACGTTCAATTTCAGCTTCCTGCAAACTTTTTCTCATATTGATGAGTGAATTTCCTAACTCATCTTCTTCGCTTAAAGGAGTGTACTCCGTATCAAAATTTCCGCTTCCCAGTTCCTTTGAAAATTGACTTGTTTTTTTCAGTCCGTCAGCGAGTTCATTGAGGGACAAAACAATATCTCCCAGCTCATTTTGTTCTGAATAATCCAGTTTATTTACTTTCTTCCCTTTCGCCAGAACCTGTACCATCTTTGTGATTTCTTCCAACGATAAAAGAAAAGTTCTTAGCGTATAGTTACTTGCAATTATTAGCAAAAAGAGGGTGGAAAGAAAAAGAATGAAAAGTATATTCCGTATGTGAAAAACAGCTTGAAATAATTGCTTTTCTTTGGCTGAAATAGCAACAAAAGCTGTAAATTCAGGAATGTATTTAAGAAACATGTAATGAGTTTCTGCTTCGTCATCATCTTCAGGCCAGATGTAACGAACCCGAAGTACTTTTGTGTCGGTAATGGTTCTGATACGCCTGAATAATTGAGTTTCAGAAATCAATCTCTGTTTCCCTGTGTGGTGTATGTGCATCTTGCCACTTTTGAATACCAAAATAGGATTATACAAATTGACATCAAGTATTGTATTGTTAAAATAATCAGTAAAAAATTCAATAAACTCATTTTCCCGGATTGTTAGTTGTTCGGAAAGATCAGAAAAAACTGTTTGCTTATCAAAAGGAATGATTATTGAATCAATAAGCATAAAGGCATTTTTTTCTTCAATAAAATAATGGCTTGTTGTATGTAGTTGGCTTGTTTTCGCCTTTGTAATCTGGTCGAATGTCAGGCTGAAATCGTTTAGTTGGGTTTCCATGAGTTCGTTCAGATGGTGTGTGATCCGGTTTCTTTGTATTTGGTAAATAAATACTCCCACAACAGTAATAATAATTGTACCCCCGGTAATGATCCAAAGAAGAAACCTGTTGTTGAGGCTTAGTTTTTTCGAAAAAAATTCCATGTTATACAGATGTTAAAATAACATTATGCTATATGATAATACTATCAAAAATAATCAATTAAGATTACTTTTGATGTATTCACAAACAAAAATCTTTTGTTTTTTCTTGTATTTACTGTGTGCTGTACAGAAAGAATGTTATCCGCATTTGGAATTTCCACAGGATTTACAGATCAGGCACCCTTCCTGATAAACAAGGTTTTCAGATTTGCAGTCACTGCATTTTGTCCCTGAAGCTTTTGTTCCGTCAGGGATATATTTTTTCAGGGCACGTGCAACACCTGTTTTCCATGTGTTGATAGTTTCACTATCGAAATGGAGCCCTTCGACGACATTTACCACATCGGGCAAGGGCATCTGGTATCGTAAAATACTGGAAATTAGTTTCGCATAGTTCCAAAACTCTTTGTTGAACATATGGGATAAGCCCCCCAGTGTGTTTTCATAACCAAATTTATCAGTGTACTTAAAGTCGTAGCGTGTAATTTCACCGGGCTTTTTTACTTTGATGATCTTCCCTTTGGTGATGCTCTTGGGCAATGGGAACATTTCAGGATCATTGATACCGGTAAATATCTCATAAGGGATCCCGTTATTCAGTCCAACAAAAGCTACCCAGGATTCATTGTTGTTCATGAACCGTATCACTTCAGCATCAAGTTCTTTTGGTCTTTTTATGGGTTGTTCGACAAGAGCATTCAGTTGGTTTTTGGATTTTTTGTCATTGCTGATGAGGACGCCGGATCGTGAGCCGTCACGATAAACAGTAACACCTTTACATCCACTTTCCCAGGCAGTAATATAGAGTTCACTTACCAGATCTTCTTTCGCATTGTTTGGAAGATTGATCGTGACGCTAATGGAATGGTCCACCCACTTTTGGATAGCGCCCTGCATTTTTACTTTCGATACCCAGTCAACATCAGTTGAGGTGGCTTGGTAATATGGAGACTGAAGCACCAGTTTGTCAATTTCTTCCTGTTCCCATTTTTTGACTTCATTGATGTCGTATCCCTGCATTTCAATCCATGTGACGAATTTGTGGTGGAAGACAGGATATTCTTCCCATGCATCACCTACTTCGTCAACAAAAGAAACATTGACTTCCGGATCATTTGGATTTACTTTTCGTCTGCGCCTGTACACCGGCATAAATACAGGTTCTATACCTGATGTGGTTTGTGTCATAAGACTCGTGGTTCCGGTGGGGGCAATAGTCAACAGGGCAATATTCCGGCGTCCGTATTTGACCATGTCATTGTAAAGTTGCTCGTCTTCTTTTTTGAGCCTGTTAATGAAAGGATTATCCTGCTCAAGTTGTGTGTCGTATATTGCAAAAGGACTACGCTCTTGTGCAAGCATTACAGAGCCTTTGTAAGCTTCAATAGCCAGTGTTTTGTGTACTTCAGTTGAGAAATCTGTTGCATCATCTGTTCCATAACGAAGCCCAAGTGCTGCCAGCATATCACCCTCTGCGGTGATCCCTATACCGGTACGCCTTCCTTCTGCTGCTTTGGCACGAATCTTTTTCCATAATCTTTTTTCTACGCTTTTTATATCTTCATCTTCAGGATCCTTGATGATTTTTTCCAGAATGTTATCAATTTTTTCTAATTCAAGGTCAATGATATCATCCATGATCCGTTGTGCCAGATGGGCATGTTTTTTAAATTTGTCAAAATTAAATCTGGCTTCTTTGGTGAAAGGCTCGTCAACATAGCTGTACAGATTTATGGCAATCAGCCTGCAACTGTCGTATGGGCACAGAGGAATCTCGCCACATGGATTGGTGGAAACAGTTTGATAACCCAGGTTGGCGTAGCTGTCCGGAACAGACTCATTAATGATAGTGTCCCAGAAAAGAATCCCGGGTTCTGCTGATTTCCAGGCGTTGTGCACGATCTTGTTCCATAATTCACGTGCTTTGATCTCTTTTACTATTTTAGGTTCTTTGGCATCAACAGGAAATTGCTGGCGATAGCTTTTGTCTTCTTTGACAGCCTGCATAAATTCATGGTCAATTTTTACCGAAACATTGGCACCGGTAACTTTTCCTGATTCCATTTTGGCATCAATGAATTTTTCGGAATCCGGATGCTTAATGGATATGCTTAGCATCAAAGCTCCCCGCCTGCCATCTTGTGCAACTTCTCTCGTTGAGTTGGAATAACGTTCCATAAAAGGTACAACACCGGTTGAAGTAAGGGCACTGTTTAGAACAGGAGATCCCAAAGGACGTATTTGGGAAAGGTCGTGTCCAACGCCACCACGCCGCTTCATAAGCTGCACTTGTTCCTGATCAATCTTCATAATGGCACCGTAAGAATCCGCTTTGCCTTCATGTCCTACGACAAAACAGTTCGATAAAGAAGCTGTTTGCTCAGCATTCCCAATGCCCGACATAGGACCACCCTGGGGTACAATATAAGAAAAATCTTTAAACAGCGTGTATAATTCTTCTTCTGAAACAGGATTGGGATATCTTTTTTCAATTCTGTGAATCTCTTTGGTGATACGCCAATGCATATCATCCGGAGTTAATTCGTAAAAATTACCATAAGAGTCTTTCAAGGCATATTTGTTCGCCCAAACACGTGCTGCCAACTCATCCCCTTTAAAATATTTCAAAGAAGCATTAAAAGCTTCTTTAAAAGTGTATTTCTTTTTTTTATTCTTTTTCATATGGTCTTCAGGGATTGTCGTTTCTTTATTCTTTTTGTTTATCGAAACTTCCTCACTGTCAAATAGTTTTTTTTCAGTCGGGGTAACTTTATCTTCCGCTTGCATAGGTGTTGATTTTTAATAATGAATTTACCTCGCAATTTAGAAAGAAGTATAAATTAGACAGACTTATTTTAACGCCTATTTATTAACATTTCTGAGTAGTTATTAACTTTGACGTTTTCTGAACCACTTAATTTTATTTATATCAAGATGTTAGCACAACTAAAGTTGGGTAGAGGGGAATATGTGATGGTAAAACCTGTATGTAGCACCTGTATTTTTCATAACATAATCTTTTGCGTTTCTTCCGGCAACATCAATTTTTTCAGGCGTATGAATGAATTGATTTATTGTTTTATTAAAAGAAGATTGATCCGTGATAGCAAAAGCACCTCCCTTTTCTTTCAGGTCTGTTGCTTCTTTAAATTTATAGTGATTGGGACCGAATATAACAGGCAAGCCAAAAGTAGCAGCTTCAAGGATGTTGTGTATTCCCTGTCCAAACCCTCCGCCAATATAAGCAATTGTTCCGTATTTATAACAAGAAGATAGTATGCCGATTGTGTCCAGTATTAATACTTGTTCATCTCCTTTGGCAGATGACCTGTCTGTATAGGTGATAACTCTTTTTTTGATTTTTCCTGACAGGAGATTGACTTTCTCATTGGTAATTTCATGAGGGGCGATGATGAACTGCATATTTGTTTCTGCCCGGTTGATATATTCTGTCAGAATATCTTCGTCTTTCGCCCATGTACTTCCCGCAATCAGGGTGAAAGTGTTTTTGCAGAAATTTTTTATAAAATCAATTTCCCCGGATTCTTCGGCAATGCTTGCTACCCGGTCAAAACGTGTATCCCCGTTAACAGAAAAAGAAAGCTTGTGTTTCTTTGACTGAAGCAATCGGGCAGATACTTCATCCTGAACAAAGAGATGATCAAAGAATGATAACAGCCGAAAATACCAACTTCCGTAAGACCTGAAAAATATCTGGTCTTTCCTGAATTTGGCTGATAGAAGATAAGCAGGAATTTTTCTTTTTTTTGCTTCGGACAAAAAATGGTACCAAAATTCGTATTTAATAAAGATAATCCGGTCAGGTTGAATTATTGATAAAAACTCACGGGCATTATGTTTTGTGTCAAGAGGCAAATAGGAAACAATATCAGCATAAGGATAATCTTTTCGTATTGCATAGCCGGAAGGAGAAAAGAAGGTAAGTATGATATATGTTTCAGGCTGTTGTTGTTTTATCATTTCAATGACAGACCTGCTTTGTTCAAATTCACCGAGAGAGGCACAATGTATCCATATGCGGGGACGATCTTCATTCAGTTTTTGTGTGAGTTCTTTTATGTTCAGCATGAGTGAAGACTGACTCCTGATCCATTTTCTGGCTTTTAAATGGAAAGGCGATGCAAGTAAGGCTGCCAGATAATAAAAATAAATACCAAGAGAGTATAATAGATGCATATTTATGTATGTTATATATGTAAACAATCAAAAATTGTAAAATAAAGCATAAAATAGATTGTTAGAAATAAAAAATCAGTTAATTTAACATGCAAATTTTAAGATTACTTATTGTATGGAGAAAAACACTTCGGATATAATTCTTGTTCCCTGGGATTTTACTGAAAAATCAAAAGATGCATTACGGCATGCTTTAAGAATAAGTGATTTTCTTAAGACGGAGATTGAAGTATTGCATGTAACAGAAGATGAAAATCAGGATTTGTTGTCAAAAACAAAACAGGATTTAGAAAAGTATCTTAAAAAGATTGCTTATCAAAGACCTGTTCCTGTTAAAATGATTTTTATTGAGGGATCAATTTTTTCTTCTATAACGGATTATGCCAATAGCATAAATGCACGTCTTGTTATTATGGGAACGCATGGGATCAGGGGCTTCCAGAAGTTAACCGGAAGCTGGGCATACAAAGTCTTATTGGGAGCAAAAATGCCTTATCTTATTGTGAAAAAACGACCGAGAAAAACGGAAGAATTTACCGATATTGTTTTTCCTGTGGATTTCAAGAAAGAAAATATAGAGAAAATTGAAGCTGCAATTTATCTTAATAAAACGTTTAATGCAAAAATACATGTTTTTAAAGCGCCGGTGTTACAAAAAAAATTGATGCGGCAAACCAATGTAAATATGAATATTTCTTTACAATTGCTTGCCAGAGAAAATGTTGATTTTGAGGTGCATAATGCAAGCCCTTCCCGCAGATTTGATTACGAGACCATTCGTTTTGCAAAAAAAATTGAAGCTGATCTTATCCTCGTTGTTACTTCGGAACACTCTATTAAAGAAAAATTGTTCGGTGAACATGAACAATTTATTATAGACAATGATGCCGGAATTCCTGTTATGTGCATTAACCCGACAGAAGATTACAGGGATATGTAAAAAGACCTGACATCTGCTTATTCACATTTCAATATATGTTTGCGGGCATAATCGGCTTGTGCTTTATAGTCTCCTGTGGCAGCTTTTTTGTAAGCTGAACAGGCATCTTTATTTTGATTTTTTCCCTGATATGCCCGTGCCAACTGAAAATAGATCCTGGCCCGGTCTTCATCATTTGCCCCTTCGGTTATTTTTAACGCTTCTCCTGTGGCTTCAATGGCAGCATCATAATTTCCCAGTTCGTTTTGAACCAATGAAAGGAGAAAATAAGCATCTTCATATTCCGGGTGAAATTCTATGGTTTTGAGCAGGTTGTCGGCAGACTCTTTATACCGTGTAGCTTGTCTTGCCCGTACAGCATTGTTATAGTAATACCGGATGGCAACTTGTTGTATCATACCAAGTGTACGCTTGTCTTTTGATGCTTCAGCTGTTTCTTTTGCTTTGGTCAGGGCTTCTTCAAAATCTTCGGCTTTATCCTGCGACATATAAACAAGTGCCTTTCCGAGATAACCCGGAGCATAATCATTTTTGTATTCGATCGCTTTTTCATAACTGTTTAATGCCTTGTCCAGATGACCTTCTTTTCTGAAATTATTGCCCACAGCAAAATAAAGCTTGCTCAACCCATCTTTGGAATTATTAACGACCAATGGATTATTAAATTTCTCACCTGTCCTGATGGCTTCTTCAAATGCAGCAATGGCTTTCTTTGCATCATTGTCCCGCACATATTCCCTCGCAAGATTGTAGTATGCCGAAGGAAGAACATCTTCAATTTCGGATTGTATATCAAGTGCCTGATCTCCAAGTTCCTCAGATATTTTTAAAGCTTTTTCAAATTCCTCAACAGCGATATCGTAAAGATAATCCTGCATTGCTTTTGCTCCATCATTTCTGGCTTTTAATGCATCGTTCCGCGTTTGGCTATTCAGCATGGTCAGATTCATTAATAATGAAATAACAAGAATAAACATCGTAGTTCTTTTTTGCAGGATATCACAAATTCTTTTGGCGTTTTTCTTTTTTTGCATCATAATGTTTTTTTGTAATATTTTTTCTGTGTTCTTTTATTAATATATAAACTTACATGGATCGTTTTTAGTATCCAAAAATAAATAACAGACCACAAATATACAGGATTTTTTTAATATATATGAACAGATAAAAACCCAAAGAATAATAAATTATTCAAAATCATCAAAATATATTTTTCCTGAGGTTTTATCAATGATCCTGACATAATCTACCGCCCCGAAACCACGGAATTTATAACGGATACCCTTGATTGAACCTGCTTTTTTTGTATAAAAATTTTCATATAGTAAACTGTCATTAAAATATATTTTACCAGTCATTTTTTCTATTTTCATTTTAGCTGTATTCCAGCTTGATAAATCTTTTTCAAAGATACGGAAATCGTGATTGTGTCCGGAATTTATGGAGTTATTAAAGAATACCTGAATATGACTGGAATTTCCTGGTTGGCAAAAATACATTTGGTGAATACCTTTTTCACAAATAACTGAAATCACAATATTAAAGAATGGTAATCCGCCAATCTGTATATTATTTTTGACTTTGGTTTCTATCTCAAAATGATCGCCGGATATGTGAAAATCTTTAAAATGGATATAATTGACCCACCTAATATGTTTTTTTTCAGGAATGCCACATGCATTTAATGCTTTTATCGGCGAGACATAAAGATTTTTTTCTTCTTTTATAGAATCAACCGACAAGTAGCAATTAATAGTTTCCGTTTCAAAGAATATATCCCAACCCATTGACTTGATAAATACAGGTAATTTCCGGACCATATAATCATCAAAATATAATGATAAAGAATCCCATGTAGGTATTTCAAATGGAACTGTTTTTATATGGCTATCAGGATTAAGTTCGATTTTTTTATTATTAGCTTTTTTTATATAAATATTATCAGCTTTTATTGAGCTCACATCGTATCTGATCACTACTGTTTGAGGAGCAGGTCCTTTAATCGAATCAATACGGAATTCAAAATCTCCATAAACTGACTGTTTCTTCTGTATCCATACTATTCCGGTATAAAGAAGAAAAAGAATCAAAAGTCCTAATAATAACCCGATGAGAACTTTCTTAAGTTCCAATATTTTTTTTAAATACCTTGTTAAAAAAAAACCGGAATTTTTCTTATTTAACTGAACACAAAAATCCATCCAATTTTCGTGCCCGATAAATTTAGATAATGCATCCAGAGTGTCTCGATTAGGTACACTTTTATATTCTGTTTTCCCCCATAATCTTTTTAATGTAATATAACTTAAACGAATACCGGAAGTATCATATATAATATCACTTAATTTTTCAAATTCTTTGTCTCTCCATTTATTACTGTCAATCCACTGGAGTTTTTTTTTGACTTGCTTAATACATTCTATTAAAAAATAACTGTCATTTGGTTTTTTCATCTGTTTAAAATTTGCGATCATGCTTTCGATTTGGCACACATTTTAATCATAG
>CAYSRH010000041.1:0-9275 GCA_964433245.1 uncultured Bacteroidales bacterium
GACTTAATACAGCATCCGGATCGATTTCAAAATCAGTAGTTAAACTTGCATATCGCACTTCTACATCATTGATCCCTGCACAAACAGGATACATTCCATATGTAGGATGTATGGATACTATATTGTCTTTCCCCGGTTCACAAAAAATCCTGAAAAGTATGTCAATGGCTTCATCACTTCCGTTTCCAAGAAAAATGGATTCAGCAGACATTCCTTTCAAAGCAGCAATACGATCCTTTAGCTTCCGCTGCAAAGGATCAGGATATCGGTTGTAAGGCTGATTAAAAGGATTCTCATTGGCATCCAAAAAAACAGCCGCTTCACCCTGATATTCATCTCTGGCTGAAGAGTAAGGCTTTAAATCCCTGATATTTTTTCTTGCCAAATTTTCTATGTTCACCATCTTATTTTTTATTAATCTTTTGTAAGCGAACTGTGACAGCGTTAGCGTGTGCATCAAGTCCTTCCGTTCTGGCCATTGTTTCAACGTCAGGACCAATCGCAGAGATCCCTTCTTCGCTCAGTTTTTGGAATGTGATCTTACGGACATATGCATCAAGGTTCACGCCACTGTAAACCCTTGCCCATCCGTTTGTCGGCAGTGTGTGATTGGTTCCGGATGCATAATCACCCACACTTTCCGGGGTATAGTTTCCAATAAAGACCGACCCGGCATTGACAACTTTCTCAGCCACGGCATCAGCATCTTGCAATGATATGATCAAATGTTCAGGCGCATAACAGTTGATCAGCTCTGTCATCTCTGCTGTGTCTTTCATCACAAAGGCCTTGCTGTGATATAAGGACTGTAAAGCCATTTCCCTGCGGGGCAGTTTGTCAAGCTGCTTTGTTATTGCTTTATTTACCTTGTCAACAAATATATGGGATGTAGAAACAAGTATTACCTGACTGTCAGCCCCATGTTCTGCCTGCGACAAAAGGTCAGCAGCAACAAATTCAGGATCAGCCGAATCATCTGCCATAACAGCAACTTCGGAAGGACCGGCAGGCATGTCTATTGCCACATCATGCCTGCTAACGATCTGCTTGGCTGCAGTTACATACTGATTGCCCGGACCAAAAATCTTATAGGTTTTCGGAATGGTCTCTGTTCCATAGGCCATTGCTCCAATCGCCTGTACTCCTCCTGCCTTATATACATCAACATCTCCCACAACAGACGCAGCAAAGAGAATTGCCGGATGCACCTTCCCTTCTTTATTGGGCGGTGTACAAAGAACTATTTTTTCACACCCGGCGATCCGGGCCGGAATGGCAAGCATCATTACAGTCGAAAAAAGAGGTGCTGTTCCTCCGGGAATGTACAAACCCACACGTTCAATGGGAACACTTTTCTGCCAGCATAAAACCCCCGGCTGTATATCAATTTTCTTTGTTTCTGTTTTTTGTGCTGCATGAAACATCTGAATATTTTTTGCAGCACGTACAATTGCATCTTTCAGATCCTGTGTCAGTTCATCCCCTGAACGTTCAATTTCCTCACGGGAAACCTGCAGAGATGACAATGCAACTCCGTCAAACATTTTTGTGTACTTTGCCACAGCAGCATCTCCTGTCAGGCGGATTTCGTCAAGAACAGACTGCACCTTTCCATAAAGTTCGTTTACGGAAAAACCCGGACGTTTCAACAAGTCCTCCCATTCCTGACGCAAGGGATTCACATAAACATTCATGATATTTTTGTTAATTTACGTTAAAGTTACTTATTAATTTAACATGATGATTACACAATCATTTTTTCAATCGGGCAAACCAAAATTCCTTCCGCTCCAAGTTCTTTTAACTTTCCTATGACTTCCCAAAAGCGGTCCTCTTCAACAACGGAATGTACAGAACTCCATCCTTCTTCAGCAAGCGGCATCACCGTCGGGCTTTTCATGCCGGGTAAGATGGACTCAATTTCATCCAACTTATCATTCGGGGCATTGAGCAGGATATACTTGTTTTTTTTTGCCCGTTGCACAGTTTCAATGCGAAACACCAGTTCATCCAGCAAGGCCTGTTTTGATGCGGATAATTCGGGAGTCGCCAGCAACAAAGCTTCAGACTTCATTACCTCATCCACTTCCTTCAATCCGTTCATCAGCAATGTACTACCCGTGCTGACAATATCAAAAATAGCATCCGCCAAACCGATGCCGGGGGCAATTTCCACTGACCCGCTGATCTTGTGTACTTCAGCCCGGATTCCTTTTTCTTTAAAAAAAGTTTCTAAGATGTTCGGATAACTCGTGGCTATTTTCTTATCATTAAAATAAGTGAGGTCTGTATATTTTTCAGATTTCGGTATGGCCATGCAAAGACGGCATTTTGAAAATCCCAGGCGTTTCACAACAGTAAGCTGATTCCTGCTTTCAAGATATTCATTCTCACCCACTATACCGATATCAGCGACACCATCACGAACATATTCGGGAATGTCATCATCCCTTAAGTATAGTATATCGAGCGGAAAATTAGCTGCTTCCGAAACCAATTGTCCCAGACCATTTTTCAAGCTTATTCCGGAACTGGTAATCAGCGCCAATGATTTTTCACTCAATCTTCCTTTCTTCTGTACTGCAATTTTTAATCTTTCCATTTTTCTTTTTTTATTATTGTTTCCTCAAAACAAAATAAGGTTTGCAGAGTACCGCAAACCTTATCAATATAATACATTACGCTTCTGCATCACCATATATTACCACATGTGATGATGATGAAAAAAAACAACGATATTTGTGTAATTCAAAAACATAGTATAAACTAACATGTTGCAAAGTTACATAAAAAAAACAAATAAAAAATTTTTTTTGTCTTAACAGGTCAGGAAACTGCAATATCCCTGAGCAATATATCTCCCTCCCCCTTTTCGACTTTTTCCTGCATCTTTTTTCTTATCTCAAGTAATTTCTTATACGCATTTGAATCTGCAGGTTTAATATACTCATCAGCACCTCTTCCTTCAACTTTATGAAGAACATACGAAACTGTAAGTCTGTTGATATCTATTGCAGGCTGGTATGCCCGTTGTTTGATCGTCTCCATTACAATTGCTTCACTGATGATCCCGGCCTCCGTCAGGTCATAGAGTATATTGCGCACCAATCGTATAGGGAGCCCTGACTCATGGGCAATTTGTTCTGCTGAATAAGGTTTTTCCCCTTCTTTAAATCTGTTAATGATAATGTACGTAACCAACAATGTAAGTGTTTTTTTGTGATACTGGCTGATCAACAAAGATTCATCTTCAATTTTATAATTATCCAGATTTTGGTATGCAAAGGACATTTCAGCTCCAAACAATACAATAAGCCAACTCATTCGAAGCCAAATAATAAACAAGGGAAGCGCCGCAAAGCTACCGTAAATTGCATTGTATTTGGATACCCCGACCTGAAAATGGATATAGCCCCACTGTAAAAGCTGAAAAGATGTTCCTGCTATAATACCTGCAACAAGTGCCGCTTTAAAGCTTACTTTGGTATTTGGCATCACCATATAAACAAGGGTAAAAAGCAGCCAAACCAACAAATAGGGAGTAAGCTTGACCAGTAAAGGGCTAACCATCAGGATGACAGACATGTCACTCCCCACCATCCGGATGAAATTCACAACAAACACATTCAGGCTACTGGCCAGAATAAAGATAATAGGAGCAATCATCATCATGGAAAAGTAATCGCTCAGTTTCCTTACGAGAGAACGCCCTTTTTTGATTTGCCAGATATCATTGAAAGAACTCTCTATATGGTTCAGTACTTTCAGAATTGTCCATAACAAAATCACAATACCGATTCCCGCCACCACTCCTCCCTGCGTATTTTCCAATAATCTGTTTGCAAAATCAATCAACCAGACCAATACATCTTGTTGTCCCTGGAAATTTTTAACAAGGTATTTCTCTATGTGTTTTTCAACACCAAAACCTGAAGCAATACCAAACAACATAGCAATCACAGGCACAATAGAAAGCAAAGAATAATATGTCAATGCAGATGCCCTCAGGTGTACCTTATCTTCAGCAAAACCTTTGACCGTGATCACGATCATTCTGACTTGCTGGACAAAAAAATATAAAACAGGTGTTATATCTTTGTCAGTCAGTATCCATACATCCCGCTTAATAAATTCTTTTATGCGTTGAAAAATTGCTTTTAGTTGAGTTTTCATAACCTGTTTCAACGATTAATTTATAATATCTCCGGATAAAGATACTTACTTTTTTTCATGAAAACACTCTATTTTCTCCACATATTAAATTTACAAACCTTCCTTGTTTCTTCGTATTTGTTCCAGGGGAGTACAGTTTGTTTTTGGGGTATGTCCTTTCAACGGAACAATTTTCTCATGAATTGCATCAACAATCCAATCAGGCTGAGGAAAAAATTCCTGTTCCAGTTCATAGGCCGGTGTGATCCAGTTTCTTGATGCAACAATCACCGGAGGTGCATCTAAGTTGTCAAAGGCAAGCTCCGTAATATTTTGTGCTATGTCGTTCAAAAAAGAACCTTTGCTTACAGCATCACTGGATAACACAATACGTCCCGTCTTTTTCACCGAATCCAATACTTTCTCATAATGAAAGGGCACCAAGGAACGAGCGTCAATCACCTCTGCCGACATGCCATATTTTTCTTCCAGTATTTTCGCTGCATCCAATGCTGTATAGAGCGTAGAACCAATCGTCAATATGGTAATGTCCGATCCTTCTTTTTTGATGTCGGGTTCGCCCAATTCAACTTCGTAATATCCTTCCGGAACACCTTCTTTATGGAACATTTCAGGTACATCATACAGTCGCTGGCTTTCGAAAAAGATCACAGGATCCGTTCCCTGCAAAGCGGCATTCATCAATCCTTTGGCATCATAGGGTGTCGCAGGGAAAACCACCTTCAAACCGGGAATATGAGCCGTTAGTGATGTCCAGTCCTGTGAATGCTGGGCACCATACTTTGATCCAACAGATACACGTACCACCACAGGCATCTTGATTACCTGCCCGCTCATGGCCTGCCATTTGGGCAACTGATTAAACACTTCATCACCACAACGTCCCAGGAAGTCGCAATACATAATCTCTGCAATCACTCGTCCCCCGGCCATTCCATAACCAATCGCTGTTCCGACAATCGCCCCTTCAGAAATAGGAGAATTGAATAAGCGATGATAAGGCAGGGCTTCTGTTAAGCCACGATAGACAGCAAATGCACCTCCCCAATCACGGTTTTCCTCTCCATATGCAACAAGCGTAGAATCTTTGTAAAAACGATCGATTACTGCTTCAAAAATACCATCTTTTAATTGGTAAGATTTCAGTTTTGATACAGGTTTCCCATTTTCATCAAAAGCATAACGTTCTTTTTTGGCAATTTGCTGTACCCGGGGATTCTCCTCCATCGGATGATTAACCTCAGGTTTTCGATCCGGCTCCATACTATCTACGGACTCATTAGAAAACATCAGTGATTCTATGGCTTTGGGATCTTTGTCCATGTCCATATAAGGAGATATTTTCGGATCAATTGCCAATTTGAATATTTTGAGCACATCATTAGCAACCGATTCTTTGATCGTGCTCAGGTCGCTTTCTTTGACCACTCCGGTTTTCACAAGTTCTTCCCCAAAATTCTTGATTGAACAAGCTTCCTGCCATGCTTCGACCTCTTCTTTTGCCCTGTATGAAGAAGCATCAGAAGGAGAGTGCCCGCTCACACGATACGTAAGTGTATCGAGTAATACAGGACCTTTTTTTGCTTCGAGGATTTTAATTTTTCGCTTAAAAGCATCAATTACAGCCAAAGGATTATATCCGTCCACCCGTTCAGCATGCATCATATCTTCATTCACGCCTGCACCCACACGAGCCAGTATATCATAGCCCATCGTCTCACCACAGGTTTGTCCTCCCATTCCGTACTGATTGTTCATAAAATTGAAAATAATAGGCAAGCCACCTTTTGCATCACCTTCCCACAATTTGTTATACTGATCCATTGCAGCAAACATCATTCCTTCCCAAACAGGACCACATCCCATGGAAGCATCTCCGATATTGGCCACCACGATTCCCTTTTTATGGTTCACTTTTTTATAGAGAGCCGCACCCACAGAAATATCTCCTGAACCACCGACAATGGCATTGTTCGGATACACTCCAAAGGGGGTGAAGAAAGCATGCATGGAACCACCCAGTCCCATATTGAATCCTGTTTCACGTGCAAAAATTTCTGACAAAGTACCATAAAGAAGAAAATCAATCGCCAGGGATTTTACATCACCCTTATGTTGTTTTTCAACTACACGCAAGGTTCTTCCCCCGAAGAACTGCTCCATAATATCAGTTAGTTGTTTATTGCTTAGCTGATGAATCGCCGAAAGCCCTTTGGCCAATATTTCTCCATGACTCCTGTGTGATCCGAAAATATAATCATTTTCAGACAGATTGTAAGCCATCCCCACAGCTGCAGCTTCCTGCCCGATAGACAGGTGGGCGGGACCCGGGTGATTGTATGCAACCCCCTGATATTCTCCGGTTGTTTTTACCAGATTCAGCATGGTTTCAAACTCACGAATGTAAACCATATGCTGGTAAATACGCTTTAGGTCATCATTGGAAAAATTCGATTTTTCTTCCTGAATTGTTTTTTTGTACTGATTGACCGGGATTTCTCCGAATTTGATTTTTCCGGGTTTTCTTACTTTGACCGGATCGATAAATTGTGATTTAGGCATAATTTTATTTTTTTAATAATTGATTTTTTTGGTTGAGACGCAATTTATTGTGTCTCTACAGGTATGTTGTTTCTTTAAAAATTTCGCTGACTGTGGGATGTGGAAAAACCACCTCCTGCATTTGTTCCAATGTCATTTGCATTTCAATGGCCATACAGGCACCGTAAATCATTTCGGAAGACGGGTTTCCGATCATGTGGACACCCAACACTTCGTTGTATTTCGTTCCAACAAGCACTTTGCACAATCCCATAAAGCGGTTTTCATTCTCAGCCACAAAGCGTCCGGCATATACCATCGGTAACTTAACTATCCTGTAAGAAATATTTTTTTCTTTTGCCAGATCTTCCGTAAGTCCGACACCCGATATCTCAGGATTGGTATATACCACACCCGGAATAGCGTTGTAACGCATGGTATCTTTTCTACCCGTCAGGTTATTGACCACCACCTCACCTTCCCTGCTTGCCGTATGGGCCAACAAAGAAAACCCTGTCACATCACCGGCGGCATAGATATTGGGTATGTTTGTACGGCAAGTGGCATCTATTTTGATCCCTCCCTTGCACATTTCAACCCCCATCTTTTCAAGACCGAAACCCTTTGTTACCGGTTTTCGTCCCACACTAACAAGTAATTTATCGGCTTTCACCGAAGCTTTCTTTCCATCCTTCTCATATACCACTTCGCCCGGCTTTACTTCCACCACTTTTGCATTCAGGTAAAAGTCAACACCTTTCTGTTCCATTTCTTTTCTGTACATTATACAGATCTCAGGGTCAATACCGGGCAATATCTCCGGCATCATTTCAAATACGGAAACCTTTGTCCCCATTGAATTGAAGAAAGATGCAAATTCCATTCCTATCACACCTCCACCAATAATGTTTAATGAGGATGGCAATTCTTTTAGTTGCAGTATTTCTATGTTTGTCAGATAAGGCACCTTATCAATTCCGGGGATAGGGGGAACAAAAGCTTCAGAGCCGGTGGCAATGAGTATGTTTTTACATTCGTATGCATTCCCGTCTGCACTAAGCAGTACGCGTTCAGCACTACGTTCCTTCATCTCCGCATGTGCTTTCACCACCTCAATCTTTCCTGCTTTCATCTTTGCAGCGATGCCGCCCACCAGTTTTTTCACCACCTTCTCTTTTCTTTTCATGATGGCAGCAAAGTCGCAAGTCACATTGGATGCTTTCACACCGTACTTCTCCCCCTGCTTCGCCTGATCATACAACTTGGCAGAATAAAGCATGGTCTTTGTCGGAATACAACCTTCATTGAGGCATACCCCACCCAGTTCTTTCTTATCAAAAAGAACTACTTTTAGTCCTTTTTCAGCCGCTCGCTCTGCTGCGACATATCCGGCAGGACCGGCACCTATAATTCCCAGATCGTACATCATGTGATTTATTTATGGTGTAATTATATATTGTATCAACTTATTTTTTAATAAGTAAGATTTTCAATCTCAAGTTTCAACTGCTTCAGAAAAGCCGAAGCAGGTGCCCCATCGAGTGCTCTGTGGTCGTATGTTAAGGAAAGTCCGATATGAGGCACAAAAGCCACCGTTCCGTTTCCTATATCTGTTGGTCTGTGCGAGATCGTGCAAACACCGAGAATTGCTACCTGGGGAATATTCAGTACAGGGGTAAATATTTCGATCCCATAAGCACCAAGATTGGATACTGTAAATGACCCTGCTTCGCTGTTCAACAATTTCGGATCGATTTTTCCTTCCCGGCAATCCAAAGCCAATTCTTTCAATCTAACAGCCAATCCTTCAAGATTCAAGTCATCCGCATTCTTCAGCGAAGGCACCATCAATCCTCTGGGTGTGTCAACAGCAATCCCAAGATGTACTTTATTGAAAGTTTTCACGGCATCACCCAGAAAATGGCTGTTCACATCCGGAAACTGTTTTAAAGTTTTCACCAAAGCAAAACAAACCATGTCATTAATGGTAATATTGGGAAGTTTATTTTTTTCTGCCAGGGGCTTCACTTTTTTACGAATGTCCATCATATTACGGGCATCAGCATACATATGATGTGTTAACTGTGCTGTCGTCTGCATCGAATACAGCATGTTTTTTGCTATAAGCTTACGTATATTGGAAATCTTTTTGATCTCATAATCAGCACCATCCGGTGTTGATGCAGGTGTTTTAAAAAGATCCTCCGTACGTATCAATCCCGCCAGTCCGGATCCGGAAGAAGGCACATTGACTCCGGGATCATCCATCACTTTGGATGCGGCCGGGGTTGCTCTTTTTCCTTGTTTCGCCCATTGGGCAATATCCTGTTCAATGATGCGTCCATAAGGACCACTCCCCTTCATTCCCCGGTAGGGCACTCCCAGTTTCTCTGCTGTTTTTTTTGCCCTGGGGGATATTTTTTCCGCTTCGTCGTCGGTCTTTTGCATATCCACAACAGGCGTATCTTCTTCAGGTTTTATTTCATCCACAGATTTTCCTTTCTTTTCGGTGGCTTCCTCCGTGTCAGATGCAGAAGCAGACTTTCCTCCCGTCCTTAAAG
>CAYSRH010000041.1:9285-9837 GCA_964433245.1 uncultured Bacteroidales bacterium
TCCTCTCCTTCTTTTCCTATAGCAGCGACATTGACCAGCACAGGCACTTCATCCCCTTCTTCGTAGAAAATATCCAGCAAAACACCTTCATCTTCTGCTTCACATTCAAAAGAAGCCTTGTCTGTTTCATAAGAAAACAAAACATCACCCTTTTTAACTGGATCACCTTTTTTCTTTGCCCATTCAGTGATAATACAACTTTCAACCGATTGTCCCTGCTTGGGCATTAATACTCCAACTGCCATATCAAAATGTATTTTTAAGTTTTTTTTATTTGGGAGTAAAGATACAATATTTTATTTACTTGTATATACAAGATGATGATTTTTTTTATTTTTTTTCATAAAACACTTATTAACAATAATAAAAAACACTATCTTTGAACTTATATTTACAAGTTGATGTGCTTGTTCCCTTTTTAAATACAAAAAAAACGCCATGATAGAATCCAAACCGGCATACAAAATTGTTTATGAAAAACTCCGGAGGCAGATTGTTGACGGAGTATTTAAGGAGGGCTATCTACTTCCGAGTGAAAATGATCTTGTAAAA
>CAYSRH010000042.1:0-9808 GCA_964433245.1 uncultured Bacteroidales bacterium
CCGGAGATAAAGCTGTGATTGGAGTGATGGGTGCAGGTACGAAAGGCGAGTTTATTGAGATATATACCAAATAATATTTATGAGAAGAATACCTACCCTCGTATTATGATGGCTTCATAGGTGTACAGTTCTGCTTCCTTCCAAGCATCCCAACCAATATGGACTTTGTCCCGGGCACAATGACCCAGGAATTCTTCCCTGTTCCATCCCATGTCTGTGGCTACTTTTGGGAGCAGGGTGCCTTTTTTGCCATCCTTCATGATATATATCCCGTGTTTTCCTATCTCGATTTCTTCAGGAGAATTGATTTTTTTTAATGGAGTAAGCACGGATATTTCTATTGTTACATCTCTTAGTTCATCGGATTTGACAGGCGAAAACCTGTAATCCTTGGTAGCAGCAGCAATTGTCATATCTGCAACAAGTTTGTACAGTGGTAGTGATGATTCAAATCGCCCAATACATCCTTTTAGGTTATTATGAACGTATATGGAAACAAATACGCCACACTCTGCCAGCAAAGCATCAGGTATAGTCTTGTCCAAAGGAACTATGCTTTCTTTTTTTTGAAAGTGCTTACTTAGTGTGTGTGTTGCTATGCGAAGCAGTTCTTTTTTATCTGATCCGGATAATACCATGATGTGTTATGATTTTTTATTTGCAATTTTCTACAGACATAGCCCAATAGCCAACAACCCCTTTTTTGTCTCCAAAATTTACATCTCCGGAGTTTTTATACAAAATTTTATTGTATTGTGTTGTCTTTTCATCTTCTGTCAGATATAAGAGTGTTAAAATACCGGGCCATCCACATATGGGGGTGGATAAGCCGGGAATATTTTCTTTTCGGATATCTTCTATTGTTTTTAAAAATTCCTCGGGATTATTTTTTGTAATTATATCTGCCATTTTTGTGTCAACTTCAATAGCAATATCGTATGCAGGATAATGTGAAAAATCAGTGCTGACGATAAACAGATTATCTTTTGTGAAATAAGGTTTCAGGGCTTTGGCAATTTCTTTACAGTCTTTTTCTGAGCTGCTCCCTAATAGTATGGGAATAATTTGAAATGCCGGCTTCATGTGATATTGCAGAAAAGGAAGTTGTACTTCAATGCTATGTTCTGCTTTGTGTGCTTCGGGGTAAAATTGAAAACATGTATGCTCGTCAATTAATTTATTTGCCAGAGAATGGTTTACGGAAACTTCCCCCAATGGCGTTTCGTAGTTTCCGGCACAATAAATGGATGCTCCCGGATATCGTAGCTGATGCGAAGTTGCAAGGATGAAAATATTTTCATAGGTTTTGTCAGGATCAATTTTTTTATAGGCAGCAGCAGCCACCATGCCGGAAAAAACATATCCGGCATGGGGTGCAATAACCGCTCTTATTCCTTTTTCAGAAGACACAGGAGCCTGATCAAATAGCTGTTTTATGTCTTCCTGTAATCCTGCCTTGTCTTGCTTGTAAAAACGTCCTGCTACAATTGCTTGTCTGTTTATCATTTCTGTTTTTTTATTTTTCAGCATGATTTTTTTCTTGTAAGCAAGTTACAATTTTTTTTCAATATTGCAAAGTAACAATCAATCCGATTGTGGTCCATCGTCCTGCTTGTATAACATTACCTATATCATAGTATTTTTTATCCATGATATTGCTTATCTGCCCATACAATTTTGTCCATCGGTATGTATAGGAAAGTTTCATATCAGCAGTAAGAAAAGGAGCGTATGCATAAGTGGAGTATGTCCCTGAAACTATGTCATATAATTTAAACCCCCCATTTCTGTCTTGGTAATAAGCAGAAAGCGAGAATTTTAATTTTGGCAGTATGGTTATGTATAATTTTCCTGTGGCTTTGTGTTTCAGGTTATCAAGTGCATAGTTGGAAAAATAATCGGTATCTGCTTTTTCAATTGATGTATAACTGTATGAAATTGTAAGTTTGTCGATGAAGGGGAGAGTAGCAGAGGATTGTTTTCTCAGGTTGATACTATATAAAAGGTCAAAACCCAGCGTGTTGAGTGTTGTGATATTTTGAGTTTGCCATTTTTCCTCAGGTTTGTGTTTCATCCAATCAATAATATGATTGCCTTGCCGGTAAAAGACGGATGCTTGTGCCAGGTGGATATTTTTGGCATATTTACTCCCCATTTCATAAGTATTGGCATACTCGGGTTTTAGTTCTGTATTTCCAATATTACTTTTCCCCTGGTAGAAAAGATCAGTAAATGAAGGATTTCGAATGGATCTGTCCATGTTGGTGTAGATCATGGTATGCTCCGTCATATACATTGTAATGTTCAGCGAAGGGAGCAGGTCTGTGCTGCCGGTTCCGTTGTTATGGTTGATTGATAATAGTGGGGTGAAGGAGATTTTTTCTGTTTTGTATTGCAGATTTATGTAGGTATTGATATTGTCTCTTTCATAGGATTTATGATAAGTGCTGTCGCTCCCCTCGATGTTAACAGAAGATGATAAGTTTTTCCCCAGGTTATTGCTGACAATATTTTCACTACGATAATGCATGCCACTGATGATTTTCAGATCATTGGTCACCGGAATATAAAATTGCATATTACTGCCATATACATCAGTTCTGTGGTAGTTTTGGTACAATTCAGGCTGATCTCTGAAAAGAATAAAGTGGTCATAATTTCTTCTCCAGTATAATTTTGGCTTGAATTTAATTCTTGTTCCATAACTCAATGCTATGCCGGAAAGAAGAGTCTTATTGGTTTCATATTGGTTTGGGAAAACCGGGGTGTAAAAGCTATTGGCTCCAAATCCTTTATCAAGATAACCGGTCTGCCAGTTTATGTCCAGATTTTTTTTCCCCCACTTACCCTGGTAAAGAATATTTTTCTTTTCAAAATCGGTATTTTCTATATAGCCGTCAGAGACAGCATATCCCCCCGAAATACTCTGCGAGAGCCTTTTATTTGTATAAGTGCTGATGGCTTGTATTTGTTGGTTTCCATAACTTCCGTGAGCATAATGGACAGAGGAGTTGCTTGTATAGTCCGGTTCTATGATAAAATTTACCGCGCCTGTAAATGCACCGCTTCCATAAAGTTTGGCTGCGCCCGGTTTTAATATTTCTATACGTTTTATGTTATTTACATCAAAAGGAATGTTCATTGAAAAATGACCGGTTTGCGGGTCGTTGATATTAATGCCATTCAGAAGGATAAGGGTTTGTTCGAAGGTGCCTCCCCGGAGGGAAATATCAGATTGGATGCCATGCCTTCCGCGTCGCCTGAGATCTATATTGAGTGCATAATCCAGAAGGTCTTCCACGGATTGGGCAGCAAGGGACTGGATATCTTCGGATGATATTACTTCAATAGCCTGAGCATCTTTTTCTGACAGGGCAGAAACGGCATCTCCGGTAATAATAACCTCATCAATGGTTTCATATTCCTGATTAGGTGTTGTGGTGTTTTGTTTTCCTTCGGCTTTTACTGTTGATGTAGTGAGGGTGTAAGCGGCTGATAAGACACCAATTTTCAGACATTTATTAAGGCTTTGCAGGATAGCATACCGTTTTCCTGTCCAACGTTTAAAAACAACAATGTTTTTATTAAATTGCATCTTTTGCTTCATAATCGTATGATTTTAATGATTAAACAATGAAGCAAAAATACGCTTTTTATTTGTCTCGGTTTAATTTAATTCTTTCCATTCATCAACCCATCCCTTTATTTGATTTTCTATGGCGATGTTTTTCTTTGCAATGAAAAGTATTTCTTTGACAAATGCTTTGTCTTTGTCTAAGGCTTTCCATGTTAATTCTTTTCCGTTTTGAACGATTGCTTCAGCGGCAGTGTCGTGGGTTGCGGGATCATTTAATCCATCAAGTAAATATTGGTGTGTTTTTGAAGACCTCAGATTTCCCAGAGAAGTAATACAATTTCTGCGTATTTTTCTTTTTTTTCGATTTTCTGAAATTATTTCTTCTTTTTCTTCTTTGGTGAGATCCTTTGATAATTTTGTATCCTGAAAAGTATCCTTTTTCAAGATATTGACAATGTCATCAATTACCTTTTGATCACCAATATGACCTAATGTTATGATGGCTGTTGCGATGGAATCTACATTGTCTCCATGGACTATTTTTAGTACATCAGGAATGAATTCGCTGCCACCGATCCCGGAGATAAGGTTACAGGCGTATCTTTCTGTTTGGGGATCTTTAACCAATTCCCTCGCAACAGGAAGAGAGCTTTTTCCAACATTTTTAAGCCCTTCAATACCTACACTAATCAGATTGACTTTATTTGATCTTATACATTGGGTAAGTATTTCGATAGATTCAGGATCTTCTGTTTGGGAAAGGATATAAGCAACATTTTCTTTTATTTCAGGTTCTTTTGTTGTGTTATATAAATTTTTGAGTGGTTCTGTTGCAGGTGTTCCGATTTGGATAAGGGCATTAAGGCTTGACTCCTGTAACATTTCATTATCACTTTGCAATTGTTCTATGAGCAGAGGAATCGCTTCTTTTGTATGCATTTTTCCAAACAGAGAAGTGGCATAGGGATGGATTGATTTGTCAAGATGATTGTATTTACTCAATAATTCTTCCCCGACTGAAAGGTTTGGAATTTGCAATAATCCTTTAAAAGCACCTAACCTGATTTCTTTTTTTTGTGAATCCAAAGAAGACAGTAGTTTTTCCGCGAGTTTGTCATTAAATATAGTTCCTAAAAATTCAAAAGCTTTATCTGACAAAACTTTATCTTGATGGTTAAGTGTTTGTATTAATTTATTGACCTCATTTTTATTTCGCCATTTATTGAGTTTTTTTTCTGTTATACTAAATAACATAGGTTGCGGTTTTTATTAAGTTATTGAATAAATTATACTATAAAGATATGTTTTTTATTAAAAAAATGGCAAACAAATATGATTTTTTATTCTTCGATAATAACTACTTTGTAAATGTAATCGTCATTGGGGATATCAGGAATGCTGTCATGTCCCTGGATTTCTATTTTGACATATTGGGGACCAAAACCATAGGTTTCGGTGACCAGTTGCCCGTCATTACTTCGGTAAGTAAAAGGAAGTGCAAAATATTCACCTATACCCTCAAAAACATCATAGGTATGATAAAACACATTGACAGCACCACGTTCAGCAATTGCATCTGAAATGACGGATACTTCCATTTCGACACCAAGCGTGTTGGTTATTGTGTCAACAAACCACATATTTGTTGTGATCTCCAGATATTGTGTGTAAACGTTGGCATTTCCATCTGCTCCGTCTCTCCCTGCAGGACCTGGAGGTCCCATTGGTCCTTCCGGACCCTGACACGAAAAAGCGAGTATTCCGCTGATGATAAATAAAAATAGTCTTTTCATGGTACTTAAATTTATAAGTAACTGACTGTATAATTTTTATTGAGGATATTCATTACATAACAGATGAATCGGTTTTTCATCTTCATCAATTGCAGGAAATCTGCCAAGGGGTTCAAGAAAGCAGTTGTCGTTATTATCATCGTTGACCATGCTTACTTCACCAACCAGTGTCATGCCATTTTCAGCCCAGAACATGTGGTAGATATAAGATTCGAGGGTAATACTTTCGCCAGCTTTCAGTCGTACGATATCGCCAGCTTTCAGGTGGCGGGTAACTCCATCTGTTTGTACAGTAAAATTCTCATCCGTTTTTTCTTCTTTTTCGTTTGCTTTCCATAGTTGGATGCAGAGTTCTCCTCCTCCACGGTTGATGATATCCTCCATCTTGTTCCAATGGAAATGGGTGGGAGTGATCTGTTTTTCACGAACGATCATGATTTTTTCTGCATAAGGCTTATTATATTTGGGGTTATGGAAGTTTCCGTTGCGGATAGTGAATAGTAGCAATCCTACTTTATGGAAGTCCCCTGAGGCAAAGTCGGTCAGATCCCACCCCAACATATTATCTCTGATTTCGTTGTACTCTGCACCTGCCTTATTCCATTCTTCCGGTGTGAAGAATGCCCATGGGGGCAGATGAAACTGGTGTTTCCCGAAAAAACGAATGGCTTCTTTAATGTAGTTGTTGATTTCTGATCGTTTCATAAAAATTTAGATATAGGTTTAAAAAAAGTTTAAGATATATAGTTCTTTCCGTCTTTTATATACTTAGATCACAGTATCTCTCAGCGGAGCTGTTTGTATATATTGTTCAATTTCTCTGATGCTTACGGCACCACCTGTTGAGGTTGGACTCATTAGATTAAAACGAGCCGAAGCATTGGCAAATTGTAATGCTTTTTCTATTCTCATTTCTTCATGCAATGCATATAACATTCCTGCACAGAAAGCATCGCCGGCACCGACGGAACCCCGTATATCCTTTTCATCAACAAGAAAAGAAGGAACAAAGACATGATCATTATCTTTTGAAAGAGTATGACCTCCTTCAGGAAAATGAATCACGACATATTCTTTTACTCCTTTTTGCAAGAGGTCTTCAGCTGCTTTCTTCAAATTCTTCCCATTAATTCCGGTTTTTTCCCGTATCGTAAAACCCGTAATTCTTTCGGCTTCTATTTCGTTAATGATCAGATAATCAATATAGGGAAGGGCGGGGGTTACAAGTTTTTGAAAACGATCACCTGATTCACTTACTACATCAACAGATGTTTTATAACCTTTTTTTTGTAAATGATTTAATACTTTGGCTGAAACAACACCGAATTCAGGATCAGGCTGGTCAAGCTTATCCAGTAAGAGCAGGTAGCCAAGGTGGAAAATTTTTGCCGGCAGATCAATGATCTCTATGTCGCTTGTATCAAGCAGTGCATTTGCTCCCCGGCAGTGAAAGAACGTGCGGTCTCCTGTTCCTCTTTCGGTCATTACGTCCGTGTAAGAGGTGGGGGCTTTTTTTGTTTTTGCGAGATAATCAATGTTTATATTGTTCTTTTTGAGTGTGTCCAATATGAAATTTCCTTTGTAATCATCGCCAATGAGTCCCGCTCCATAAAGTGGAAAATTAACCTGCATTTTTGCCAGATCGTTCAATACGTTGAATGGGGCGCCTCCCCCGTTATAAGCTTCTTCAAGGATACTTCCCAGCATTCCCTTTTCTGGTAAGAAGTCCAAAATTTTTATATTATCAAAAACCCAATTGCCTGCTGATACAATACCTTTTCTCATGTTGTAAAACTTCAATGTTTTTTATTTTTTATAAAAATAATAATGAATTCATAAATGTATAAAAAAATCAATAATTATATTTTTTATTCCATAAATTTTGCAATCTTTTTCTTATTTCTTCTTCTTTTTGATTTTTTTGAGGTTTGTATAATACAGTGTTTTTTATTGTGTCCGGAAGAAATTCTTGTTGAACAAAATTATTTTTATGGTCATGTGCATATTGGTAATTTTTTCCGTAATTCAGATCTTTCATGAGTGAAGTAGGGGCATTACGCAGGTGGAGGGGAACCGGCAGGTTGCCCGTTTTACGGACACAGGATTGTGCTTCGTTGATGGCCATATAGGCAGCATTGCTTTTAGGTGATGTGGCGAGATAGATTGTTATCTCGGAAAGAATGATCCGGCTTTCCGGCCAACCGACTTTGTGAACAGATTCAAATGCAGCATTGGCCAACAGTAATGCATTGGGATTGGCAAGCCCGATATCTTCGGCAGCTGCAATAACGAGTCGTCGGGCAATAAAGAGAGGGTCTTCGCCTCCTTCAACCATTCGTGCAAGCCAATAGACAGCAGCATTGGGGTCGCTGCCCCTGATGGATTTTATGAAAGCAGATATAATGTCATAGTGCAATTCCCCGTTTTTATCATATTCAGTGATTTTTTTCTGGAGAATTTGTTTTACTTTTTTATTGGTGATGACAATGTTTGTGTTATGATTTTCTATTTCACTATTGACAAACAATTCCAATATATTAAGGATTTTTCTTCCATCTCCACCTGCGTATTCCAACAATACATCCGTTTCTTTTAATGTTATTTTCAGGGAAGAAAGGAAGTTGTCTTTTCTTATTGCCCGCTTAGCAATTGTCAGTAATTCTTCTTCGGTAAATGGATTTAGAATATAGACCTGACATCGGCTTAAGAGAGCAGAGTTCATTTCGAAAGAAGGATTCTCGGTACTTGCTCCGATGAGGGTGACCAGTCCTTCTTCAACAGCACCCAAAAGACTATCTTGTTGCGATTTGTTGAAGCGGTGTATCTCATCAATAAAAAGTATAGGGTTTGGGGTATCAAAGAATTGCTGTTTTCTGGCTTTCTCAAAAGTTTCACGAATATCTTTCACTCCGCTGGAAATAGCACTTAAGGTGTAAAACGGGCGTTTCATAACCTGTGCAATGATGCGGGCAAGTGTTGTTTTTCCGGTTCCCGGAGGTCCCCACATAATAAAAGATGGAATAATTCCCTGTTCAATATTTTTCCGAAGAACAGCATCTTTTCCGAGCAGATGGGATTGTCCGGTATAATCATCCAAAGTCAAAGGTCTGACGCGATCAGCAAGTGGTTTTGTCGTTGTCATAAATTATGATATTGTCATTTTTTGGCTTCAATGTCAATTACAGTAATTTCAGGGCGCATGCCAATTCTCCCCAAAAATCCGATATATCCGAGACCTCTGTTAACATAGAGATACTGATAGTTTTTTTTGTATAAACCTCCCCAGTGTTTATAGATAAAACTGACCGGACTGAAAGAGAACCTTCCCAGATTTATTCCCATTTGCATTGCATGGGTATGACCTGAGAGGGTTAAAAAAATTTCCGGATAATTCCATACCTCGCTTTCCCAATGGGAAGGATCATGTGATATGAGTATGGGCAACATATTTTCTTTTACATTATTTATTGCCTTGTTCAGGTTACCATAATTAGGGAATGGAAGTTTCCCTGTATTTTCGACCCCGATGATTGCAAGGGTATCTGTTCCGGAAATAACAAGTTCATGTTCATTTATCAGGAGTCTGAATCCTGTTTGTATTAAGAATTCGTTTATTCTCTTCTGATTTTCTTTTTTTTCATTTGCAGAATCCCATTGTATATAGTCTCCATAATCATGATTTCCCAATACAGCAAATTTCCCTTTCCGGGCTTTTATCTTTCCGATTATATTTTCCCATCCGATGGTTTCTTCCGAGAAATGATTCACAATATCACCACTAAAAACAACAATATCAGGATCTTGCTCATTTATTTTTTTTATGGCTCGGTTTAATTTTTTCTGTTGATTGTAGAGACTTCCCAGATGTAAATCCGAAATGTGAACAATCCTGAATGTGGATTCGATTTTTGGTGTTTCTATTATATGATGTGTTATCTGGTAATGGAATCTCCCCCAAATAACACCATATAAAATAAAGGTAAATGATAATAATGCACAGACGAAACCTATTTTAAGAAAGACGGGTTGTATTGCTTGCTTAGTGAAAAGGTTCATGAAATGACCTGTAAGAGAAAAGATGACCATATTTAACTTGGGAAGAAAAAATAAGATAAACAGGGTTCCAAACATAAATCCATAATACCACAAGGCAATGTTTTTTGTTTTTATTACGAAAAACAAAAAAGCAGGAAATCCAAGTGTCAGAATCGTTGAGAGACTCCAATAAATAATGTTTGTGTATTGTTTGTCAAATCTAAAGATGTTTTTAAATCCTTTATAAGCTATAAGATCAATAGAAACGACAATGAAAAAGAAAAGAATGACAAAAAGGAAAGGATTCTTCATTGTAATTTCTGTTGATTAAAAAAAACGAAAATACTCATTTTTCATGAGACAGAAAAACATAAAAAAAGAGGCTACTTTTAAAAAATAGCCT
>CAYSRH010000043.1:0-9649 GCA_964433245.1 uncultured Bacteroidales bacterium
GCCACGCTGAATATCACGGCTTAGCTTGCTGTGCTTTTTCAGGATTTTTTCATTGCCAAGGGTTGTTCCGGAGGTTCTGCCAAGAACCTTTCCTTTATTTACGGCATTAACCAAACCTGATTTAACACCTTCAGACAAGTATGTGTCTTTACTTTTTGTCTCTCAAGATTCGCCAATACGAATAGTAAATGGAAAAAACAGCAGTTGCCCCAGTAATATATATGCAGGCTTAATGGGATAGGTATGTCTAAATATAAATTTTCAAAATATTAATTACTTGATATACAGTATTATAAAAAAAGAGAGGGGGTAAAAATAGGTTTTTAGAAAAAAAAGAATTATATTTGTTTTGAAATTGTGTTTGTTTCGAAATCGTGGCATCAATTTTTTTTTTAGAGATGCCCAATACTAATTTTTAAAATTTAAATATCATGAAACAAGTTAAACATAAAACAGGAAAGGTCTATTATCAGACCATTTTCATTTTATTATTATTTATTAGTAGCCATTTATTATTAGCCCAACAATGGAAGGAATGGCCACAATGGTTAGGTCCTGATTACAATCTTTCTCAGGAAATCCCTCCGGGGCGGGAAACGGTAGGCAGTGAATCCGAGATCAGGAGAGCCTGGATCAGCGAAGAGATAACACCTTTAGCCGGATGCTTTAATGTACCCTATGAGTCAATGGTTCCTCTTGGAGCAGGTGCAAGCCCGGTAGTAAGCAATGGTAAATTATTTTACTGGTATTTATGGCCATCGGGACAGGATATGGATACTATAGAGAGTTGGAGACATGAAGATAATATTGATCATCATCAATATAAAATAGACGATAGCAGAATACAGGCTGATGACGTAGTATTATGTGTAGATACCAAGACAGGTAAAACCTTATGGAAGAAAGTATTTAAAGAAAAAGGTTACAATTATTGGGGGCATAAGATCAATATCAATAATAATACAATGACAGTATTTGGAGATAAGGTATTTGTGGCAGGCAGCACCTGGCGTTTATATTGTCTGGATGCAAATACAGGTAACCTGATATGGGAATCTACAGAACATACTGCTCATGCCTGGATGGAAGGGAAAAAACAAGAAAGCATTGAAAAGAAAAACCGGGTACAGGATTGCAATCGGTCGGCAAATGGCTCATTAACTGTAGTTGACAGCGTGCTGATAGCCCCACAAAACATTGCCTGTGTTGGCATGGGATATGATTTGGCATTTGATATCTACGGGTTTGATATTGAAACAGGTCAAAAAATATGGACGGCCCCAAACGTTTTAGGAGGAAAGGCCCAGCCCACGGTTTGGGAAAACGATGGTAAAAAATATATAGTAGCTGCCGATAATAATGCTGAACTATCTTTAATTGACCCTAAAAACGGGAATATTCTTTGGACAGTATCCGGATTAGGAATAAACGATAAAAGTTCGATTGTCTTTGGAGATTATGTCATCGTGGAGGAAGACGGTCCTAATGTTGCTTGTTATGAATTAAGTCAGGACACTGCTATCCATGTATGGTCATTACCTGATAGTTATGGCACCCCCAGTAACAAACACGGCATTGTTGGATATAATGACACGTTAATTATCAGGACACTTAAATCGGGAGCAAGTAACGAAACCTGGTTGTTGGTTGATATTCAGACAGGAAATATTATAGAAGAATTGCTCTATGATATTTCAAGAAGTGATGAAGCATGGGTAGCTCGTTTGGGTGACGTAATTATTACAGAACTTAATAGCCAGCATTGTGATAACGTGATAGATATACTGACAACAGATCCTGCTGATTTTAGAAAATTGGTGGATGGTTGGCATACACCACATCCTCATACAACCAGTTATTCTGTACCCATCAACCATCCGTTGGCTGAAGGAAAGATTTTTATGAGGGGAGCGGGGGGCATCTATTGTTATGATCTTCTAAAGGACAGCGGAAATGTTACCGTGGATATCACAACGCCTTCGATCGAAAAAGTCTATAAATTTCCCGAAACCTCCATTACGATAGAAGCTTTGGCATCAACAACATCAGGAAGCATAACCAAGGTAGAGTTTTATGAGGATGGCATTTATACAGGTGAGTCAGGTTCTTCTCCTTATACTCATGAAATGAGTAATTTGCAGCTTGGAACGTATGCCATTACAGCCAAAGCATACAGTAGCACAGGCGAAGTTAAAGAGTCACATCCTGTTATGGTAAAAGTGATTACGTTTGCTGATCTGGATATTGACCCGGATACTTCGATAATAGAATACCTGGGACAAACCCGTGTAATGCCTGTAGCCAAAGATCAGAATGGTGATTATCTCCCGGATTCGTTACAACCGTTTCCTCAGCAAAATATGAACTGGTCTTTGATAGAAGGGGGAATACTGGATACGATTTTTCCATCTGACCTGAGAGATCAGCAGGTAGGTTTGTATTCAAGCCGTGCAACAGGTATTTTTAAAATTGTCGTATCCTCAACTATCAAAGGCATTACGCTCTATGATACCGCCATAGTAAGGGTAGCTAAAGCAGGTCAGACCATTACTTTTAACCCGCTGGAGTTTGTCTATATTACCGATTCTTATTATGTGTTGAGTGCGACAGCCAGTTCTGGACTACCTGTAAGTTATACGGTAGTTTCCGGTTCTGCAACAGTTTCCAATGATACTTTATATCTTAACAATACAGGTGACGTTGTCGTAAAGGCGAGCCAATCAGGGAGTGTTAATTACAGACCTGCGACTGATGTAGAAAGAACGATCGAAATAAAAAGTACTCCGGTTTTATCAAGCGTAGAAATCACCCCACAGAAGGCTTATATTCCTGTAACCGGTAAATGGGTGTACGAGGCAGTTGCTTATGACCAAGGGGGAACAGCTTTGCGTGAACAACCCGGACTGACATGGACAACATCAGGTGGAGGAACAATAGATGGCAACGGAACTTATTCGGCAGGTAGCTCCGAAGGAACATGGGAAGTGTATGTTTCTGCTACTGAGGGAGCTGTAACAGTTAAAGATACAGCCACCGTTGAGGTTACGCCAAGATACAAGGGAATAAGTATTAATTTTGTGGATGGTGGAAAAACAGATTATTATATTCAATCGCAAGAATTTGCAGGTGCTGTAAAGCTAAATAACTGGAATAATCAATGGAGCAGTGATATAAAAAATAATATCGGTCAAACTGTTACTACTTCTGTATCATTAAGCAATGGATGGGATACCGAAGGTGCTATGACAGGAGTAAAAGATGCTGATATTAAAATGCTTAGGTCTGTTAAAGGAAATTATAGTGGGACAACAACCATAACTATTACAGATGTGCCGACAGAGTTCACCTCAGCGCCCGGTGGGTATAGTGTTTACCTTTATAACCTTACAAATAGGGGCGGAGCCTACTCTATAGGTACAGATACTGTATTTTTTGAACCCGTAAGTGACTTTGTATGGGATGGCAATCATGTGATATCTGAAAATAACATATGTGCCACTGCTGTTCATGCCAATGGCGCTAAGTTAACAGGGTTAACCGATACGAATATTACCGTTACGCTAAACCAGGGAAGTCATGTGTGTGTTGGACAGGGAACCATAGCCGGCATGCAGATCATTGCAGAAGAAACTTCTTCAACCAAATATAACCAAACCATTACATTTATTAGTATTGGCGATCAGTATTACCAGGGAGTGGGAACAAGCATTGAACTAAACGGAACCGCCAGTTCAGGGTTGCCTGTATATTATACGGTCACCAGTGGTCCTGCCAATGTATCGGGTTCAACGTTACAGCTTACAGGTACCGGTACGGTAACGGTAGAAGCCTGGCAGCCTGGCAATGATTATTACAATGCTGCGTTTACAGTACCTCAAACTTTTGATGTGTTGGCAAAAGAAAACCAGTCTGTCACATGGAATGCCATAGCCAATCCTTATGCAGTCAGCTCATTGCCTCATGAAATGACCTTAACAGCTACAGCGGGTTCCGGTTTGGCAGTGAAATATCTTGTGCTTGAGGGTATAGCAGGAATTATCAACGGTTCAACTCTTTGGATAGGAGAGGAAGGTACGGTAACTGTGCGTGCAGAACAGGCTGGTAACGACCAGTATTATGCTGCTGAACCGATTATCCAAACATTTGAAGTAATGAAAATTATTACAGGTGAAAAACCAATAGTACAGGATAAGAACACGGAAATAAATGTTTATCCTAATCCAACAACAGGAATGCTTACCATTGAAGGTTTAACAGGCAACAGCAGGATTAGCGTTGTTAATATACTAGGAGCTGTACTGGATGTCAAAATCGCAGATGGTAATGTTGCTAACCTGGATATATCTCATTTATCATCAGGTATATATCTATTAAAAATTTCATCCGGAGATTACGTAGAGATAACTAAAATACAGAAAAAATGATAGTTTGCCCCTGTTAAAGCACCTTCGGCTCAAACCCTTCCTCATTCATCACGCGCATATTTTCGCCGGATTGTGTGAGGACGATCAGTTTGCCGGTTACAGGCTGTCGGAGGGTATGCTCATTCCGGCAACGCCACCCAACACTTTGTGGTTATCGTATTCGGGGAAGAGTTTTCTGAAATTTGGAAGCCTTTTTGCTGCTGCACCTTTGATGCGGATTCCGAGAGATGGGAAACTAACATCAAAATAGATAACTTTAATAAGAATACATAATTTTAGGCAATAGCGATGCAAAGATAAATACAGCTTTCCGTTATGGTTTTTGTTTTTGTCTTGCTATATTTGGTGGATATAGGGAAATACGGGAATTGCAGAAATGTATCGGTTTTTTCCAGTAAAAATCAGGTGTTTTTACTGTGCTAAATCAGGACTTTACTCTCTAACATTGAAAGAAAAAAAGGATTAATTTTACATCAGATTTAAACATGAAGTGTAATAATAGCTGGAACACAAAAAAAGAACAATATAAACAGGAAATAATAAGTTAGTATTAACAGTTAAAAAGAAACAATGATGGAAACAAAAAAAATTTTACTCGTAGATGATGACATTGATGTGATCACTGTAATGAAAGCCGTATTAACGAAAGAAGGTTATGAGGTGGTTCACGCAATGAACAAAAATGAAGGATTGGAAAAACTTCGCAGCGAAAAACCCAACCTTGCGATTCTTGATGTGATGATGACGACACATTACGAAGGTTTTGAACTGGCACAGGAAATATTGATGAATCCTGAGTTTAAAGATGTTCCTTTTCTGATACAATCTTCTATTGATATCCTGATCACATCCAAAGCGGGGATCCAGGAAATGGCGAGAGAGTTCCGAAAAGATCCTAACTTTAAGGATTTACAAGTGATATTGGTGAAAAATATCAGCGATGGAACCGCAGGGATTGATTATAAGGATGAAGAAGGTAAAAATCACTGGTTCCCTGTTTGCGGCTTTATCCGAAAACCTGTGGATCCCAAAAAACTTAAGGAAGAGGTTCAAAAGCACATCAAATAAAAACAACAGCTGCTACACCTGACATCCAACATATATAATGACGTGTAAATGGGACATGCGAAAAGAAATACGGTTGTAACAACGATAAAGGATAAGTGTAAGGTATGTTATACCTGTGTGCGTGAGTGTCCTGTAAAAGCAATTAAAATCATTGACGGGCAGGCAGAGGTGTTGGGTGAAAGGTGTATAGGCTGTGGCAATTGTGTGAATGTGTGTAGTCAGGGTGCAAAGGTTGCTCTTGAACTAAAACAGGAAGTAGAGACTTTGCTTAAGGACAAAAACAAAAAAGTAGTTGCCCTTCTCGCCCCCAGTTTCCCGGCAGAGTTTACAGAAGTTGAGGATTATCGGGTCTTGGTTGGGATGATACAAAAGCTGGGATTTGATAAAGTTTTTGATGTGGCTTTTGGTGCTGACCTTGTTGCAGTAGAATATAAAAAATTGCTTGAAAAAAATAAAGACAAAACATACATATCTTCGGATTGCCCGGCGGTGGTGTTCTACGTAGAACATTATCATCCCGGTCTGGTGGATAAACTTGCGCCGGTAGCTTCTCCGATGGTGGCTTCAGCACGTCTCGCCAGACACTTGCATGGAGATGATGTCAAGCTTGTATTTATTGGTCCGTGCATTGCAAAAAAAGCTGAATCAGACGAGATTGATGAAGGATTGACTTTTGTGGAATTGAGGGAACTCTTTGATAAATATGAGATTACACCTGAACAAACAGAACCCTCAGATTTTAACGGACCTGCATCAGGAATGGGTGCCTTATTTCCAATAAGCAGAGGTTTGTTGCAAAATGTAAACAAATCTGATAATGTTGTCGAAGGAAATATGATTGTTGATTCAGGGAAAAATAATTTCAAGGAAGCCATTGAGGAGATTGAAAAAGGAGAAATAATTAATTATAATCTGGAACTCCTGTGTTGTGACGGATGTATAATGGGACCGGGAATGACGCACAGAAACAATTATTATTTTAAATGGGCACAAATAGGTAAACATGTAAAAAAGAAAGTGCAGAATATCAACAGGGAAAAGTGGGAAAATGATCTGGAAAAATATAGCGAAATTGATCTGAAGCAATCGTTTAATGTGATGGACAGGCGAGATAAAAGACCTGATCAGGAGGATATTGAAGAAGTGCTTAAAGAAATGGGGAAATATGATGAATCGGATCATCTGAATTGTGGGGCATGTGGATATGAAACATGCTACGACCATGCTGTTGCTGTAAAACAGGGGTATGCTGAAGATAAAATGTGCCTGCCTTTTACAATTGAAAAACTACGTCAATTTATTGAACAACTGAATCTTGCGAATGAAACACTCAAAAACACAAAACTTGAACTGAAACACTCAGAAAAACTTGCCAATATGGGACAACTTTCTGCAGGGATAGCTCATGAACTAAACAATCCGCTTGGTGTAATTACAATTTACAGTAGTATCATCCTGGACGAACTGGATGAAAATGACCCAAGAAGAAGAGATGTTGAACTTATTGTAAAACAGGCAGACAGATGTAAAAATATTGTGGGTGGATTGTTGAATTTTGCCAGGAAAAATCAGGTTCAGCTTCAAAAAGTTAATATTGTTGAGTTTTTGCAAAATAGCCTTGAATCACTTGTTATTCCAAAGAACATAAAAACTTCTGTTCATTCTGAATTGGAAAGACCATGGGCCATGATTGATACCGAACAGATGCTTCAGGTTTTTACAAACCTGGAAAAAAATGCAATTGAAGCAATGCATAATGGTGGAGAATTAAACATATATGTAAATGGCAATGAGAAAAATGTGGAAGTGCGGGTCTCAGATACAGGATGTGGAATTGCCGAAAAACATATGGAGAAAATGTTTACGCCCTTTTTTACAACAAAGAAAATAGGCAAAGGAACAGGACTTGGCTTGCCATTGGTTTATGGAATTATAAAAATGCATAACGGAAAAATTAAAATAGAATCCAATGCAGATCCGGAAAAAGGACCAACAGGAACAGATTTCATAATCACCCTGCCGCGAAAAATTTAAAATAGAAACGAATGAAGTTATGAGTACGCTAAAACTTTTGATTGTTGATGATGAACCCGGTATCAGGTCAGGTGCCGAAAGAGTCTTGAGAAACTTCTCTGTCGGATATCCTTTTATGGAGGAGGATTTTACTTTTGATATCCTTGAAGCTGGGACAGGCGAAAAAGCGATCGAAATAATTGAATCTTTGAAGGTTGATATCATTCTGCTTGATAATAAACTCCCGGGAATGGATGGGATCGAAGTGCTTGAGTATATCAAGAATAAGCAATATGATATTGGGGTTATGATGATCACGGCATTTGCCTCACTTGACCTGGCGATCAAAGCAACAAATTATGGAGCGTATAATTTTGTGCCCAAACCTTTCAAGCCCGATGAACTGAGAACCTCGGTTGAGAACATTACGAAAAATCTCTATCTGAGGCGTATGACAAAATCAATGAAAGAATCCGGCGAAGGAAACAGATTTCAGTTTCTTTCGGTTCTTTCTCATGAACTAAAATCTCCGATCAATGCAATAGAAAGTTATTTGAGAATCATGAAAGATAAGCAGGTGGGCGATATGATAGATGACTATCAGGAAATGATAGGTCGTTCCCTGGAACGTATCAAGGGAATGCGTTCTCTGATCTCTGACTTGCTTGACTTGACAAGAATTGAATCAGGAAAGAAAAATCGTGACCTCAGAAAACTTGATCTGACAGATATTGCCAAATCTGTAATTGACTCTTTTGAACCCTTGATATCACAAAAAAATATCACCATCGACATGAAGGGAGATGAGAATATTTACATGAATGCTGACAAAAACGAGATGGAAATAATTTTGAATAATTTTATATCCAATGCTTTGAAATACAATAAGGAAGATGGAAAAGTTTTTGTCTCATTATGTCAGGAAGATGATCATATAATCATTGTTGTTGAAGATACAGGCATAGGAATGACGGAAGATGAAGCAGGTCTTTTGTTCCATGATTTTGTGCGCATAAAAAACACCAAAACAAAGTCCGTTCCGGGCAGTGGACTGGGTCTGTCAATTGCAAAAAAAATGGTGGATATGTACAAAGGCTCAATTGACGTAACAAGTGTGCCGGATGAAGGCACGAAGTTTACGATAAGAATTCCGCTTGTTGACAACTAAGCTGAATATTATTCGTAATTTTGCATTGTTGTCAACATGAGAAACAGACTATGTCTGAGATTAATATTGAGATAAACCTTTAAGGTCATAAAATGATGGGAAAAAAGATCAAAATTTTTATTGTTGATGACCATGAGATTTTTCGAAATGGACTGAAAATTGTGCTCGATAAACTCAAATATGTAGAAATTGCAGGTGAAGCAACAGATGGAAACGAGTTCATCAATATGCTGGATGAAACAAAAACAGATATTGTATTGATAGATATGATGGACATTGAAATGCCCGGATTAAATGGAATAGAGACCACAAAAAAATCCCTTCAAAAGTATCCTGATCTTAAAATTATTGCCCTGACAATGTTTGGAGATGATGAGTCTGTTCAAAGCATGCTGGATGCAGGGGCAAAAGGATTTCTTATGAAAAACCTTAACAAGGAAACCCTTGTCAAGGCAATTCAGACAGTATATAACGGAGGGAATTATTATTCAGAAGAACTTTTCGACTTTTTTACCAGGCAGATTGCCAAAGAGAAAAAAAAACCGGGAGATACATTGAAACTTACCCGGAGAGAAAAGGAAATACTACAATTGTTGTGTGAAGGGCTTAGCAACAAAAAAATTGCAGATGCTTTGTTTATCAGTGAACGCACAGTGCTGGGACATAAAACAAATCTGCTTACAAAAACTGACATGAAAAATTCACTGAGCCTGATGTCCTATGCAATCAAGAATAAATTGGTTGTTATCTGATCCCCTTTTTTAATTATTTGGTTCTACCCTTATTTTAATGGTTAAATATTTAAATTATATAAGACACTGTTAAAATATTGTTGTAAATGTTGTTTAAATATCATTAGTGTCCGGTAAAAAAATATTACTTTGCATATATGCCTGGTAGGTTAATAATTACGACAGGTCACCCCTATATTTGTGCCATCTGGCATTTAAGCTGACAAATGGCACAAAATCGGATA
>CAYSRH010000044.1:0-9622 GCA_964433245.1 uncultured Bacteroidales bacterium
TTATCCTCTTTTATAACAGAACCATATTCTCCACCCACATACCTTCCAGGGTTCTTTACACTTTGTAAAATTGAATATAACTCCTTTTCAATGTTCATACATACCCTATTACACTCCATATTTTCAATAACGGTATCTTCTTAGATAAATATTCTGTATAAATGCCATACCTATGATCCCTGTCCATAAAGAGGATCCTCCATACGAAAGAAAGAAAAGAGGTATACCAGTTATAGGCATGACACCTATTGTCATTCCAATATTTACTATCATATGAAAGAAGTACATTGCAACAATACCGATGACCACATAAGCACCAAAAGAATCTTTGGAATTCACTGCTATCATTAAGCCTCTCAATATAATGATAGTAAATGTAAACAATAAGAAAAGCGTCCCGATAAAACCTAGCTCTTCTGCAATGATAGAAAAGATAAAATCTGTACTCTGCTGTGGTAGAAACCTATAATGACTTTGTGTTCCTTCTAAAAATCCTTTTCCCCAGAAACCACCAGAACCTACTGCTGTTACCGATTGAATGATATTCCAGCCACTACCTTGGGGATCTACAGAAGGGTCAATAAAAACTATCAATCGCATAATTTGATAATCTTTAAGTACTATTCTTATAATCTGAGATCCTAAAAAAGAGAAAAATAGTATTGAAAGAAAAAAAGTTAACCAATAAAAATAAAATTGCTTAGAGAATACATATCCACTTAATGATATTAACACCATGAAAAAAAGAAGCACTGATATGATTCTAAAAATATTCTTATCAGTAAAAATAGTTATTATATTTGCGTCGTATTTTAGAAAATATACTTGCCATACTGGCAAAATACCAAACAAAATTGCTAAAAATGCAGTACAAACAAAAAAACTGATATATCTTTTTTTCACACCAGCATTATAAGCCATTACAAAATAAATCGGAAGAAATATTGATGCTGTACCCAAATCCGGTTGAAGAAGAATCAAACCAGTTGGAATAAGAACTATCAAAATACCCTTTATAAAAACTGTTAATGTCTCTATGTGCTTTTTATTTTGATCTAAATAATATGCAATATATAAAATAGTACTGAGTTTCATAAATTCAGATGGCTGAACACCGAAGCCAAACAAACCTATCCAGGATTTAGCCCCATTAACTTCTTTTCCAAAAAATAGTGTTACTATTAAAATGACGTTCATTAGTAGATATATTTGAAATACCCAAATCTTTAATCTATTATAATCTATTGTCATTATAACAAAAAAAACAATCAGCCCAGTTACAGCCCATATGATTTGACTAATATATTCATATGTAACCAGATCACCACTAGAAGTAATACCACTTGAGTAGATGAATAAGATTCCAATTACAATCAGTACGATCATTGTTACAAAAAGAATAGGATCAAAACTGAATAAATTTGAGGATTTCATTATTGAGTTTCCTCTCTCCGGTCATTATGCAACCATCCCCATCTTAATGCCTCAATTGCCTCATCATAGGTTTGATTCGCAAAAATGCCTTGAAAAATGATATTAGCAGCTCGAATTGCCCACCATTCCCATTCATTAGAAGCTTCAACCATGGTAACAACTACAAGCTGTTCTTCTGGAGCAGCTCCATAAGGACCACTGGCAGCAAACCACGCATGCCATCGATCTTCATATCCAACTTCAGCCGTTCCAGTTTTTCCTGCAATATCAACCACTTTAGTGGTAATAACAGGTTTAGCAGTTCCATCTGTAATGACCCCTCGCATATTGGCCTGAACTTCATCAAAAACATCACGCTCAATCGGTGCTGTTTTTGCTATTTCCGGCTCTACATTCATTTCAATTTTCCCACTGACTGGATCTTTAACCTTTTTTAGAAAATGTGGCTTATAAATAGTACCTTTATTTACCGTCATTGCTATCATATTTGCCATCTGTATTGGAGTTAGGAGGAGATTACCCTGGCCTATTGATAAATTTACCGTATCACCTCCGACCCAGGATGTACCAAATTGTTTCTGCTTCCATTCAGGAGTTGGAACAAGGCCACTAATTTCCCCTGGGATATCAACACCACTTATTGCACCAAAACCAAACATGTTAGAATATTCTACAATTGCTTCTATCCCTAAATGCCGTATCCCAAGAGTGTAAAAATAGACATTACAACTTTCAGCTAGAGCATCTTTAAGATTTAAAGGACCATGTCCTTGTAGAACATGGCAACTAAAAACTCTGTCACCTAATCGAAAGCTCCCCTTGCAATCTATTGTCGCCTCTGGATTAAAGGCATTCTCAGCAAGTGAAGCAGTTGTCATTACTATCTTAAAGGTAGAGCCAGGTGGATGTGCAGATTGAATTGCTCTATTAAGAAAAGGATTATTTTTGTCAATACTTAATCGATTAAACTGCTCTTCCGCATTATTGGTATAAAAGATATTTGGATCATACCAAGGATAGGAAACCATAGCCAAAATATCTCCTGTCGATGGCTGCATAACAATAACAGAACCCATTCTGGATCCAAGCGCTTTTTCACTCAATTTTTGTATTTTTCTGTCGACTGTTAGTACAAGATCTTTCCCATTTTTTGGGATTTCAATTCTGTTTTCCAAGTCCCCAACTTGGCGACCTTTTACATCAACAGTAGAATATGCTATCCCATCTTTTCCTCGCAATAGTGAATCATACTGTTTTTCTATTCCCATTTTTCCTATCACAGAGTTCTGATGATAGCCCTCGTTATATAATACTTGCAGTTCTTCAACAGTTATATTTCCAACGTATCCCAAAATGTGACTCATGGAATCTAATTCATTATAGTTTCGCATAGGTTTACTATTCCAAGTAACTCCTGGGTACTTATCAGAATGCTCTGCAATTTTTACGATTTCACTAAAAGATACCCCACTCTTTATCTCAATCGCCTGATAAAACTGACTTCTATGTTTATTTATTATCTCATAGATGCTCTCTTTACTAATATCTAAAGACTTGGCCAGTTTTTCAAAAACAGATTCACGTTGAGATTCAGATAGAAGTCCTAAAGTAACATTAACCGCAAAAGAATCTCTATTGCTTACCAATGGTACATTTTCATTCCTGTCGAAAATTTTCCCCCTTTGTGCTGGCAGTGGAAACGTTCTCATCGAAATGGCTTTTGCTCGGTTTTTGTAGAATAATTCATCTACAACTTGTAAATTAAACAGCTGTATTACGTACAAAGCAGAAACAATTATAACAAAAAAACCAAATGAGATAATTCTACTTTTTTTTATTACACCATAATTTTTAGAAAAAATATCAGACATTAAAATCTATCCTTATTATGTTCTTTAAAGAGCTTCGTGACCTTTAGTATTCCGAACATAAAAGGTGCTAAGACTAAACTTAGTACCATCTCTAAAAAATAGCTATTAGTAAATACCAATGTAATTTTTTCAGGTAAAAAGATAACAACTAATAGAAAAGATATAACAGCCTTTATAATATAGGCAATTAAAATAAATAATAATGGAAATAATATCGGATCAAGAAACAACTTGTTTTTAGTTTTTCCAAAAATATATCCAAGATTTGCATAAATAATAGCGTTAAAACCGATTGGAGAAAGAGTAAGAAAATCCATCACTAAGCCTGATGCGAATCCAGAGATAACTGATTCTAAAGGCCCAATTGAATGCGCCATAAATACTAACACGATCAATACCAAGTCAGGACGGACTCCATTATATCCAAATCTCTTTAAGAGAACAGTATCAATAAAAATAAGTGATATTAAGACAAAAAAAAGCTGAAATAATTTACTTATTTTCAACATGACCCTCCGTTTTTAATACATAGACATATTCAATTCTTGAGAAATAATTGGTTCAACGCTAATCAACAATGAGGCTTGCCACTCAGGTGATTCAATCCCACGAACTATACCCACAGCTATTTCAGGAGGATAAATCGATTGTAGTCCACTTGTAAAAACTTTATCTCCATATACAATTGAATTTACAGCCTGTTTATTCACATAGCGTACGGTTAAAAAGCCATATTTCTCGCCATTTCCACTTAAAAGACCTTCGTAACGGCTTCTTTGAAAGCGAACAGCGACAAAACAATTTTTATCAAAGATCGGAATAACTTTCGAGGTGCCTTTATTGACCGAGATAATTTTCCCTATTAACGCTTGTTCTCCATCCTGAAAACCTATCACCGGCAGATCTTGTACCACTCCATCTTGACTACCTTTATTAATCGTCATACCGCTAAAAAGTGATCCTGGATCCATTGCGATAATTTTTGCTGATAAATGACTATATGTTATGGTATTCGAATAAGAAAGTTGTTCTTTCAGCTCTCTATTTTCTCTTTTGAGGCTCTCTATATCAACAGAATGTATCTCCATCTCTTTCATTTTTTCTTGCAGGCTATCATATTCTTCTTGGAGATTTTTTAATTCCTGGATGGCATTTATTGAATTCCCAAAGAAATCCCCTACCCCAGAAATCATCTCTTGTAGTAGATATAAACCACCTAATGGAGAGCTAATATCAGATGACTCTTTTCTTGTATCTATTCTGATACTTATAATACCAATGCACACGAAGAGAACTAAAAGTACTCCAGCTGGATGGGACAAAATAACATCTTTAGGGTTTCTCATGCTGAAGCCCTTACCTATAATCAACTATTCAGGGTATTGTAGATTGTCTTGTTACTTGCTACATCCCGGGTATGTTCAAAATACATGCCAGCCCCTTTAGCCACGCATAACAGCGGTTCCTCAGCAAGAATAACGGGAACTCCGGTCTCTTTGGCAATAAGTTTAGGAAAACCTTTTAGAAGGGAACCACCGCCCGTCATTACAATACCCCTTTCAACAATATCCGCAGCTAGTTCAGGTGGAGTTTGACCTAAAGTTCGTTTAATCTCCTCAACTACAGCACTGATAGGTTCTTGAAGAGCTTCACGAACTTCGACACTATCAATCTCTAATCTTCTTGGAAGCCCTGTTATAGCATCTGTGCCCTTAATCTCCATTTTTTCAATCTTCTTATCGGCAGTAGCATTCCCAATAGAAATTTTCAGATTTTCCGAACTTTGCTCTCCAATAATGAGATTGTGTACACTTCGTACATGTTTGATAATTGCTTCATCAAACTCATCTCCTCCCAAACGAATAGCATTTGTTACGACCATGCCTCCCAGACTAATTACTGAAATCTCGGTTGTACCCCCACCAATATCACAAACCATATGACCAGCTGGTTCAAAGATTGGAATATCTGCACCAATGGCAGCTGCCAGAGATTCTTCAATTACCTTGACTTCTCTGGCTCCAGCTTTATAGGCACTCTCTTCGACTGCCCGACGCTCAACCTCAGTGATACATGTAGGTACCCCAATTACCATTCTGGGCTTTACAAACCATCTTCGGGGAAGAATCTTTGAGATAAAATATCGAATCATTTTTTCTGTTGTTTCAAGATCAGCTATTACTCCATCTCTAAGTGGACGGATAGCGATTATATCTCCTGGCGTCTTCCAGAGCATCCGCTTAGCTTCAGCCCCTACAGCAACTACTTTTTTGGTACCCCGCTCTACCGCTACTACTGAGGGTTCACTTATAACAATCCCTTTTCCTCTCACATATACCAGTGTATTACAAGTACCTAAATCGATTCCAATATCAGTAGAAAAGGCCCCGGCTAATCGTTTTATCGCCATAGTAAGAAGTCCTCCAAAATGTTAGTAAAGCTTTGTAAGAGCTCCGTAATGGGAAGGATCAATTTCCAATGCTCTTCGCCATTGTGCACGTGCTTTTACCCGATTATCATTCTTATCATAAATTTCGCCAAGAAAATAATGTGCATCTGCTGATCTTTTATCCAACTCTAAGATTGTCTCAAACTCATTTATTGCCTGATCAAACCTCTCCCGTTCAATGTATATATTACCTAGAAGGTATCTACACTTTATTTCAAGCTCTATCTCTTCTGTAATATCAATAGCATTACGCAAAAAAGATTCAGCCTTTTCATCCTCACCTATCTTATCATAAGTTTGGCCAATAGTCAGAAAAAGAATATCACTCTTTTTTGACTCAGCTGCTTTTAAAAAATAGTACAAACTCTCTTGATACTTTCCCAACTCCCCATAGGCTAGACCAATATACTCCAGTGAATCCTCACCATTATATCCAAGTTCAATAGATTCTAAAAGAAATCGAAGAGAGAGATCTGAATAATATCTACCCTTGTGGTAATACGCTTTTCCCAAAATATAAGCAATTTGGCTTTTCAGCTTCTGGTCTTTAACTATGATCCAGGCCTTCCTTAAAGAGACAATGGAAGTATCAAGATAAGGGAATTGCTCCTCCTGAGAGAATTGACCAATTCCCTGGTAAAAAGAGGCAAAGCCGAGATAGAGCAAAGCTTCTTCACGAAAGGGATCTTCCTCTAACACTGAATTGGCCCAAACAATGAGTGATAGGTAGTCTTTCTTTTCCCAAAGCATCTCAGGATCTACGGTTATAGTCACTGGTTTTTCAATACGATTTTCTTCCTGCTTTGGATCAACATTGGTTTCTATATTATTTCTTAACAGAACAATACCAAAAACAATGGTAACGAGAAGAATGAGTGCAATAACAATAACCAGTACAAACCGCTTTTTTCGGTTTCTATTTTGAGGGATATACCCGATTCGGTACCTGTTTTCAGGTAGAATCATTCAAACACTCCATTTAAGAAATTATAGCAGGCCGGTAAGCCGGGTTCTGTTGCGGCGACCATCTATCTGGGAAACACATCGCTGTGTTTCTCAAGCAGCCTACCCGTGGTTTTTAACCGGGCCGATCTAACCACTGCTTGACTTTGCTCCTGGTGAGGTTTGCCATGCCCCTACCGTTACCGGTAAAGCGGTGGGCTCTTACCCCGCCCTTTCACCCTTACCTGGGCAATAATCTTCGATTCTATGCTCAGGCGGTATCTTTTCTGCTGCACTCTCTGTGATGATAAAATCATCCCCGGGAATTACCCGGCACCATGCCCTTCGGAGCCCGGACTTTCCTCCCGGAGAGATTTCCCTCCTGGCGGCCGCCCAGCCTGCTCATTATTTCTTTGCCTATAAACCAAAATCCTCAATGTCTACCAAATCGGTAAGACTACCACTATCATCATCGGTAACATAGTCACCGGTGGCAACTTCTTCTTCATAAAAGAGAATTCGACTACAATAGGGACAAAAATGTATTGCTTCCCCCTCTCTGACATCATTTTCAAACTGTGCTGGAAGAAGCATATAACATCCTGTACAGACGGAGTCCTTAACAGGCACAATTCCCAATCCAGCCTTACTTCTAATAATTCTTTCAAATTTGAAGAGGATCTCCTCGTCAAGGCCGGGAGCTATATCTGACTCTTCTTTTTCCAGATCTGCAAGCAACTTCCTCTTATCTTCACTCTCCCGCTCAATCCGATCTTGTTCACTTTTTAGGTCATCTTCCTGTTGCCGTATCATGGATTCTTCTTGTTCCAAAGAATAGGTGAGCTCTTCCTGCTCTTTTTCTTCTCGAAGTATCTCTTTTCGCAAATGTTGTTCTTTCTCGGTAGCATCTTTTATCTCCTTATCGAGAGCCTCATATTCCCTCTGTGTGGAGATCTGATCCATCTGTTTTTCATACTCTTCTCGCTGCCGCTCGGCATCATCCAGTCGTATTCTCAATCGATTTATTCGATGCCTTGTTTCTTCTATCTGAGTGTTCTTATCAACATAACTCTTCTTCAATCTGTTAAGAAGTTCAGTTTTCGTATTAAGAACCTTAGGGATTTCGTGAATTTCCTGCTCAATCTCATACTTTCTTGAGAGGATTTCCTGTAATGTTTTTAGCCGATCAAAAACGTCCTGCATCATAGGATTTGCTCCTTAATTATCTATATAGTCTTTTAGCCTTCTACTCCGCTTGGGATGCCGAAGACGTCTAAGTGCCTTTGCTTCTATTTGCCTTATCCTTTCTCGAGTAACATTAAAATAGAGACCTACTTCTTCAAGGGTCAGGCTATAACCATCTTCAAGACCAAATCTCATTTTTAGAACCTCCTGTTCTCTAGGAGGAAGAGTGGTCATCACATCCTGCAATTGTTCCTGCAAGAGGGTAAATGCGGTCTGACTGGCAGGATTCTCTATATCCTTGTCCTCAATAAAATCACCTAAAAGGGAATCTTCCTCTTCACCAATAGGTGTCTCTAAAGAAATGGGTTCTCTTGCTACATTTTTCACCGATTTAACCCGAATAACTGTCCATCCAAGGCGCTCGGCGATTTCTTCATCCGTCGGATCCCTGCCAAGGATTTGCATAAGTTGTCTCGATTCTCGTACAACTTTATTAATCTGTTCAATCATATGTACAGGTACCCGGATAGTTCGGGCTTGGTCCGATATTGATCTGGTAATGGCCTGCCGAATCCACCAGGTTGCATAAGTAGAGAACTTATACCCCTTTCGATATTCAAACTTCTCAACCGCTTTGATCAATCCAATATTCCCTTCCTGCACCAGGTCAAAAAAGTGAAGCCCCCTATTGGTATATTTCTTTGCAATGCTCACCACTAATCTGAGATTCGCCTGAATAAGACGGTCCTTGGCATTTTTCATCATGATCTGCCCGTGGGAAATCTCTTGGGCCCTATCAAGAATAGAGTCGATGGAATCCTCAAAATCTAATTCAATAATCTGCAGATGCTTTTCATTTACCTGTATCTGCCGGATCTTCTCCTTAATCTGATCAGCCGAAAGCTGAAGTTCTTCCTCAATTTTCCTACGGCGTTCTGCGATGGCTAGTCCCCGCCCCATATTCCGTAGTTCCTTCGAAGATATTACCCCAAGGCGTCGCTCAATTCTCTGCTGCTCCCGCTGATAATGCCGGATACGCTTTGCTGTTTCACTGAATTTCTCACTGAAACCAACAATCTCCTCCTGATGGATATCGATATCTTTTACTAGCCGAAACAGTTCCGTTCTTCGCTTGGCCAATTTTGTATCAGTCAGCACATCACCCCCGGTGCTGATAACCTTCCTTTTTAACTCCATATAGGATTTCAATTGGGTGGTTATCTTCCTGAAATTTTCCCGGTAGAACTGGTTCAATCTCCGACGCTCGGTGAGGATTTCCGATATCTCCTTCTTGGAAAGATCCAGCTCCCTCGGATCACTCCGGGAAAAGGTTTTTTCCATAAGAAGGAATAGCTGAGGTATGATCATTCCCGATTCCTTAACCACCCGGGTAATGATGCCTTCCCCCTCTTCCATCTGCTTTGAAAGCTCAACCTCCTGTTCAGCTGTTAGAAGATTCTCTTTTCCTATCTCTCGAAGATACAGACGGATTGGGTCATCAACTGATGAACTCTCTTTATCGTTGTAAACCACTCTTTTTGAGGAACGATCTACTCCTTTCCCTTTATAGGTTGAGGATTCAGCATCATCAATCGATTCTTCATCGCCCTCTTGATCTACGCTTTCTTCATCCTCTATCTCTTCGAAATCTCCTTCAGCCTCATCATCATCATCTTCCGATACAGAAGGCTTCTCTGCCTCATCTTCTAGACTAATGTTATTCTCTTCCAGTAGGGCAATA
>CAYSRH010000045.1:0-2808 GCA_964433245.1 uncultured Bacteroidales bacterium
TAAACATATCCGGTCCGGTTTTGTTGAAACATTATCTTTACGATCAAACCTTGAAATAATCGAACCTTATGACAAGGAACATATAAGACCAGGAAAGGCTTATCTGGCTCCATCCAATTATCATATGTACATTGAATCCGGAAATATCATATCATTATCTGTAGATGATCCTGTTAACCATTCACGCCCATCCATAGATCTCTCATTTATCACAGCAGCAAAAACATACAGGGAAAGGCTTGTTGGAATTATTTTGTCAGGTGCAAACAGAGACGGAGCCTACGGTTTAAAAAAAATTAAAGATAATGGAGGAACAACAATAATTCAGTCCCCGGATGAAGCAAAAGTAAAAACAATGCCTATTTCTGCACAGAAAATAACAAAAGTTGACTATATTTATAACTTGAATAATATGATTGCTTTTTTGAAAAATAATAATAAGTAAAAATTAACTTAGCAATTAAGCATATGTTTGAATTAAGAAGAATAAAAATCATATCACTATTTTTCATTGCATTGCAGGTAATTCTTCTTTTTATCCTGCTTTCATTTATTTTCAGGATACCATCCTCTTTTATCTGGCCTGTTCTTTGTTTATTAATTATTATTCTTATTTCAATCTTTTTTTTCACTACAATTCTTTTTCTTCTCAATCTTTACCTTGAAAACAATAAAGATCTGAACGACCTTGTTGAGCATAAAAATCTGGAAATAAATAAATTAACTGACATTCAACACAAAAACATTATTGCAGAAAACAAAGAAAAAACTATTTCCATTGATGTAAAAAAAATAAAACAAAGGGTGATTCCCTGCAAAAAAATCACTGAATATAGTTTAGAGACTTATACCAAAGAATTGTTATTTAATGTAGCAAAAGAAGTAGAGGCTGTACAGGGCTTGCTTTACATTAAAGAAAGGAAAAAATTTAACATGGTAATGAGTTATGCATATCATTCCGAACAGACCCCACAATCATTTCAATTAGGAGAGGGGATTTCCGGACAAGCAGTAAAAAACAAAAAAATACTATACTTATCCGATATCCCTGAAAACTATATGAAGGTATTTAGCGGGCTGGGCATTGGCAAACCCAAATATTTACTGATGCTCCCGATTATCCACAACAAAACAGCAATAGGGCTTATCGAATTGGCCACATTTCGTCCTGTAAAAGAAGAAATACAAAACATCTTATTTTCAATTTCAAGAGAAGTTGCTAAAAACATTGTTCTTTTATCCAAAGAAAATAAGCAATTATGATAAATGAAATTAAACCATATTCGAAACAATTCATTTCAAACTATGTTCTTCTGGGATTTGTTATAGGGTTTATTTTTCCTTTAATCGCCTGGATCATTAACTTCACACTTCATGTGCAGGATGTTTCTATTTTCTCGTTTTTCACCATGCATGCAGAAAATCCGATACTCTTGCTCGTAGATGCAATTCCATTTATTGTTGCAACAGCCATTTATTACATCAACAAAAAAAAGAATGAACTTGTTCAGGAATATGAAGAACAGGTATCGTTAAGAGATCAGATCATCAATAGAAATGCAGAATTTGCAAAAAAAATTGGTGAAGGAGAGTTTGGAAAACAACTTGAAATTATGGGTGATGATGACAATTTGGGTCGGTCACTCCTCATCATGCGTGACAATCTGCTTGCCAACTATGAAAAAGAATCAGAACAAAACTGGATATCCGAGGGAAAAGATCTTATCTCAGACATACTTAGAATTCATAATCGTATTGACCAACTAGCCTATGATGTTTTAGTAAACCTGATAGAATATATTAATGTAATACAGGGTGCGCTTTACCTTTATGATGATAAAGAAAAAAATTTAACAAATATAGCAAGCTATGCCTATAACAGAAAAAAATTGCTATCCCAAACATTCCACATAGGAGAAGGTCTTATCGGGCAATGTGCCTACGAAATGGATTATATTTACAGAACCGAGATTCCGGAAGACTATGTATCCATAACTTCAGGAATATTAGGCGATCAGAAGCCTTCATGTATTTTATTGGTTCCCCTTATCAGTGATGGAAAGTTGCAAGGAGTTCTGGAATTTGCTTCTCTGAAAAAAATTTCTGAAACAAAAATACAATATCTTCGAGAATTGGCTGAAGTCATTGCCCGTACGATTTTTAATTTAAAAGTTAATGAAACAACAGAACGCCTTCTGAAAGAATCACAGGAGATGACCCGGGAGTTGCAGGAAAACGAAGAGCAGCTACGTCATAATGCAGAAGAAATGCGTGCTACACAAGAGGAACTTGAACGATCCAATGAGCAACTTGAACGACAAATTCAGGAAGTGGAAAATGCCCAAAAACGCTTACACTCTCTTTTGGAGAATGCTTCTGAAGTTATCTCTATCTATGATAAAAACATGGGCATTAAATATGTCAGTCCTTCAGTTAACAGCATCCTTGGCTTTTCTCCCGATGAATTCATAAAGGGAAAAGACATGGGGCAACTCACCCGGCAAGGAAAAAGTGCGTTAAAAAAAATGTTGGCAATGCTATTGGAAAATCCCACCAAGCCCATATCCATACAATACACTTACATACATAAAAGCGGGGATAAGATATTCATGGAAACCACCGGAAGAAATCTTCTACATGATCCTGCAATTGATGGTATCATACTTAACTCCCAAGACATCACGGCACGAAAAAAGGCAGAAAAAGAAGAACGGTTAAGAAGCAGAATGCAGTCCCTGTCTGAAAATTCCTTGGACCTGATCATTCGCCTTAACACCCTCTCTCAATGTTTTTATGCCAATCCCGTTG
>CAYSRH010000045.1:2818-9554 GCA_964433245.1 uncultured Bacteroidales bacterium
AGCGTGACACACCTCGTACGGTTCTTCGATGACCAATACCTAAAATCCACTTCCATGCCAATCCCGTTGTTAAGAACTATCTTAATACATCTCCTATCGAAATGATAGATAAAAAAATACTTGATCTTCCTCTACCTGACATCTTCACTCTCTTCATTAAAAACATCATAGAAAAGATGTCAGAATCTCCCGGGAAATATACCCACCAAATAACATTACCAATAAAGATCGAAGAAAAAACATCCGAACGTATCATGAATTTCACCTGTATCCCTGAGTTTGCTGATAACGAAAACAACAATGAACTTGAAACAATCCTTATTGTCGGACATGATATCACAGAAGCAAAAAGGATTGAAAGAGAAATACAGGACAAAAATAAAAAGATTGAAGACAGCATTAACTATGCGCAACGAATACAAAACTCAATATTACCCAATACTCAAAAGATCAGAGAGGTGTTTCCCAACTCATTTATTTATTACAAGCCCCGCGATGTTGTTAGCGGAGACTTCCCCTGGTTCTTCAGAAAAGAAAATAGCATATACATTGCAGCTGTTGATTGTACCGGACATGGAGTTCCCGGAGCCCTTCTTTCCTTTATTGGATATTTTACACTGAATAATGTAATTGGGCATGATGATAACACAAAAACTGCTGCCGAACTCTGTGATCAGGTACATTATAAAGTAAGAAGCACCCTCAATCAGGACCAGCCCGATGCAACACAACGGGATGGGATGGATATTGCATTTTGCAAAATCAACTTAAAAAAAATGGAAATTCAATATACCGGAGCCCACAGACCTCTGTTCCATGTCAGAAATAACGAATTAACTGAATACAAAGGAGACAGAAAAGCCATAGGAGGAATTCCCCACATGAAAAAAGAAGAAAAGGATTTCACCAATTATCTCATTAAAATAAAAAAAGGCGATAAAATCTTTCTTTTTTCTGATGGGCTTCCAGATCAAATTGGTGGTCCTGAAGGGAAAAAATACTCCCCTAAAAGAGTGAGAAATATTATTTTATCCCATTCAAAATATACAATGTCTGAATATAATGATTATTTTTCAGATGATTTTCTTTCATACAAAAAAAACAATAAACAATTAGATGATGTATTGGTAATTGGTATTGAATTCTAATTATTATCTTTGACACATAAAAAAACAAATAAATACATAACTTATATATATTTTTGTGAACCAAAACGCACACGCATGAAAGACAAAAAAGACCTAAAAGGATTTCTCGAATTTGTTTATGACTTCTATAAACAAATGAAAGCGCATGAAATTACGCTTGTTTATGAAGGCGAGATCACCCACCAAATTACCAAGGCTTTCACTTCTCTTACAGAATCAAGCATGGCAAAAAATGACGAATCAGGTTCCGTCCAGAAAAAAGTTTTCCATGTAATGGTAGAATGTCTTCAAAACATCAGTAAACATGCTGAAGACTTTAATCTGATGAATGATTATGCTTTTTCCGGAAGAGGTATTTTTATGGTCAGTAAAGGTGATACAGAATATCACATAACAACAGGCAACGTAATGGAAAACGAAAAAATGGATTCCTTAAAGAAGATGCTTGAAGAAATTAATAAACTAGACAAAGAAGAACTCAAAGAATTATATAAAAAACAGATAAAAGAAGGGAGACTATCTGACAAGGGTGGTGCCGGCTTAGGTTTTATTGATATTAAAAGGAAAACAGGGAAAGAATTGTTGTATCACTTTCTTCCTATTGATGAAGATACGTCATTCTTTCTTTTAACATCTACTGTTTCCAGAATATAATAAAAGGTGATAAAAAATATTTTCTTACACAAAAAAACAAGATTTTTATGGATGCAATTAAAATAATGGACACAGATGATACTCCAAAAATTATCTTAGATCCTGACAATAGCATATTTGAAATATCAGGTAAATCGTTACCTGAAGATGTTACTTCTTTTTATGAACCTATTCTCTCATGGCTTGGCGCTTATGCAAGCGAACCATTGGAAAAAACCGAGTTTGCTTTCAAGCTTATTTACTTCAACACAGCATCTTCTAAAGCTTTGCTTGATATACTTATGAAACTTGAAGAGATAAGCGAAGCAGGAAATGAAGTGTTAATTAAATGGTATTACCCTGAAGATGATGAAGATATGGAAGAAGCCGGAGAAGAATATGCTGAAATAGTAGATATTCCGTTTGAACAAATAAGTTATGATGCCTGATCTGAATTCAACTTAACCATCTGCTAATATATGAGTGAAGAAATATTAAAAGCTTTGATGCAGCTTTTTGCAATAATTGCAAAACAAGATGAAGGTGTTGTAAAAACTGAACGGGATTTTGTTAAAATATTTCTCACCAAGCAACTCAATGATGAAGCTGTCAATGAATATCTTTCCTTATTTGATAAACATGCCGGACTTGTTAAAGAAAACGACAGCAATGATGAAGAAAACGAAGAAAAACAGGAAAGAAAGCTCACCTCAGTAAAAGATTCTGTTAAAATTCTCGGTATTTGTAAAAAAATTAACAAAACCCTGACCCAAGAACAAAAAGTAATTGTATTGCTGCGGCTTTTTGAACTGGTTAATGCCGACCGAAATTTCACAAGCCAACGAATGGCCATTATTAACACCGTTTCAGAAGTTTTTAAATTAACAAAAAAAGAATATTCTGAAATCAAGGATTTTGTTATTGAATATAATGTAAATGCCCTGATCCAATACAAAGATATCCTGATCATTAACAGCCAATCAAAAAAAGACAATGTATTTGGAGAGGCAAAACACATAGAGAGTAAAGAGTTAGATGGCAATATTTTTATTTTGCATATTGCTTCTGTTGATCTTTACTTTTTAAAATACACAGGGAGTCAAACTTTATTTTTAAATGGTCTGGGACTAAACAATAAATCTATCTACCTGTTTGCCAGTAGCAGTACTATCAAGCTTCCCAAAGGAAAGCCCATTTATTACAGTGATATTATTTCTCATTATCTCGCTGATAGCGATTCTCCAAAAATATCTTACGAATGTAAAAACATAAACTATTATTTTCCAAATGGAACTCCGGGTGTAAGAGATGTTTCTTTTGCTGAAGAACATGGGAAACTTATTGGTATCATGGGAGTTAGTGGGGCAGGAAAAACAACATTACTGAATGTGCTTTCCGGTGTTACAAAACCCGATGAAGGCACTGTACTAATAAACGGGTACAACTTACACCAGGAAAAAGAGAAAACTGAAGGGGTGATTGGGGTGATTCCACAAGATGATTTGCTTATTGAAGAACTTACCGTTTTTCAAAACCTTTATTACAATGCCAAATTATGTTTCAAAGAAAAGAATGACAAAGAAATTGAACAATCAGTAAACAAAACACTATATAACCTGGGCTTACTCGAACACAAACACCTAAAGGTGGGGTCCATCATGAATAAGATGATCAGCGGTGGTCAAAGAAAACGACTTAATATTGCTCTGGAACTGATCCGGGAACCCTCTATTCTTTTTGTTGATGAACCTACATCAGGTCTTTCTTCGAAAGATTCAGAAAATGTCATGGATCTCCTCAGGGAACTCAGCCTCAAAGGAAAAATTGTATTCGTGGTAATCCATCAACCATCCTCCGAAATATATAAGATGTTTGATAAAATGATGATTCTTGACATTGGAGGTCGGTTGATTTTCTATGGAAATCCTGTTGAATCCATCATGTATTTCAAAAGAATGGATATGCAGATTAATAGTGAAGTTGGTGAATGTCAGACCTGTGGAAATGTAAATCCTGAACTTATCTTCAATATTATTGAAGCCCGCGTGGTTGATGAATTTGGTAATTATACAAACAAAAGAAAAACAAGTCCGGAAAAATGGATCGAATTATACAAAGAAAACTTTCTCCAAAATCAAATCTCGCAAATAAAGGAAAAACCTCCAAAATCACTAAATATTCCTAATTGGTTTAAGCAATTAAGAATATACACAACCCGGGATTTTCTGTCAAAAATCAGTAATACCCAGTATGTTATCCTTAATATGATGGAGGCTCCTGTTCTGGGTTTTATTTTAAGTTACATCATTCGCTACATTGCAGACCCTTTATCAGATATTTACATCTTCAGAGAAAATGAAAATATTCCCATTTTTGTTTTTATGTCTCTCATTGTTGCCCTGTTTTTAGGTTTAACTGTTAGTGCCGAAGAAATATTCAAAGACAGAAAAATATTAAAACGTGAAAGTTTTCTTAATCTAAGCCGTTCAAGTTATCTCTCCAGTAAAATCATTGTCCTCTTTTTAATTTCATCAATACAGGCTCTTTTATTCGTTCTGATAGCCAACAACATTCTCGAAATTAAAGGTATGTACTTCCAGTATTGGCTGGCAATGTTTTCTACAGCTTGTTTTGCCAATATGTTGGGATTGAACATATCCTCAGGGTTTAACTCTGCTGTAACAATCTACATCATTATTCCACTGGTTATGATCCCTATGATGGTTTTAAGTGGTGCCATGTTCGAATTTGACAAATTAAACCGAACCATCAGTAATGTGGGAAAAGTCCCTTTAATTGCTGAATTTATGCCAACAAAATGGACTTATGAAGCATTAATGGTTTTTCATTTTAAAAACAATGCATTTCAGAAACATTTGTTTACTGTTGAACAGCAAATTAGTGAGGCAGATTTTAAACAAGTATATCTTATCCCTGAATTGAAAGAAAAATTGAATCTGACAATTCACGAATTAAATGAAAACGGAGAAATTGTTTCGGAAAAAGGGAAAAAAGCTATCATCCTGTTAAGGAACGAATTTTCAAAAGATCAATTATATAACAAAACAGTACAATTCGATCAATTAGACAAACTAAAACCGGAAACGTATTCTTTTGAAACTGCCATGAATATTTTGGAGCATCTTGAAAAACTCAAACAATACTATACAGACAAATTTCAGAAACAATCAGCAATAAAAGACCGGATTGTAATGTACATGATCGAAAACGAAGTATATCAAAAATTAAAAGATCAGCATCATAATGAAAAGGTTGAAGACCTGGTAAAAAAAGCATATGAAAGAAATAAGATACTGGAATCAAACGATCAATTTATACAACAGGCCGATCCTATCTTTAAAATGCCTATTGTCAATCATACCTTGGATATCAGGTCTCATTTTTATGCCCCATATAAACATTTGGCCGGATATTATTTTGACACATTCTATTTTAATATAGTTATTGTATGGCTTTTTACCATCTTTTTATATATATCACTTTATTATGACTGGCTAAAAAAAATGATTAATTTATCATCAAGATGGAAAAAAAACGAGTCCTAATATTTTCTTAATCAGGAATTATTCCTACATTTGTTATATTATATTAATTATGTGTAACTGTTATACCATGATTCAAAAGTTTACTCTTATCATATCTGTATTTCTTATGCTTATTTTCTATTCTTCCTGTCAGTCTGGAAGTAATGATGCAGATTTTGAAATTCCTGACTCTCTTTATTTTCATGAAAATCCTATTGAAATAAGTGAAGAAGCAATGGAAAGTATTGTCCAGAATATTGCATCCCCAATTGAAATGGCTGCTCTGATTAAATCAGTGGACATTCCCTACTCAAAAAATTATTTAGCACCGAGCAATACAAGTAAATATGCCACCCCACATTCAAAAGCATTTATTCTTGGAATATATGGAGCCGATCTGGGGTACATTAACATATATTCCCGTCAATCAAATATAATCGAATACATTACAGCAATAAAAAGGTTAGCAGATGATCTTAATGTTGGTCATTTTTTTGATTTTGCTACACTACGGCGACTGGCAAACAGCAGCCAGAGTATTGATTCCATGATGTATATCTCCATCAATAGTTTTAACCGGATAGACAAACATCTCAGGGAAAATAAAAGAGGAAATTTAAGTGCTTTAATGGTTGCCGGAGTGTGGGTAGAAGGACTATACCTGGGGACTCAGGTTGTTAAAAATCATCCCGAAGACAGATTGATTCAAGCCGTTGGAGAACAAAAAACAGTTTTGAATCAACTCTTACTTTTACTTGATTTGTATAAAAAAGATCCATATATTAAAAATCTGATTGATGAATTAACAGCTTTAAAAAACATATTTAATGATATCAAGATCACAATTGAAGTTGGTGAACCGGAATCGGTTGTCAAAGATGGGAGGCTTACTATTATTCAAAATGAAAAAAGTGTGGTGCATATAAGTGATGAGCAAATTCAATCACTCATAAAAAAAGTTGAAATATGCAGAAACAATCTAATTAACATTAAATAGACGAAGAAGATAATTCAAACTATGAAAAAAAAATTATTATACATCATTATTTTTCTTTTCGTTACAATAGGGGAAACATCATTATTTGCTCAACCTCAAGATGTTTTAATTGATATGTGTGTCAACAAATCAGGAGATGATGCTACTTATCTTAAAGATTTTATTGTTCAACTTGATGCGGCAGCCCCCGGAGAGAAGGCACCTGTTGCAAAATTTTCTATGATATTGAGTAAGAGTACGTTATATCGTTTAACTGTATGCAATAGTGAAGACTCTGAGGGAGAAGCTATTATTCGATTATTCAGCACTTCCAGCTTAGTTGGTACAAATCTTGATCCATCATCAGGTCAAACATTTAATGCTTTTGATTTCGAATGTAACGTAACCGGAGTCTATCATGTTTTTGTTTCATT
>CAYSRH010000046.1:0-9482 GCA_964433245.1 uncultured Bacteroidales bacterium
TACCCGGTGATATTGACACCGGAGATTACCATTTGATGATCAGGGTAACAGACAAGGAAGGATGGCAAACAATGAAGGGTCTCAGTATCAAGATTCACAGTTCTAAATAGCTAACAAACGATTACGAAAGAACAATTATTAACCTATAATCATTTTTATTATGAACAGTTTACGAAACAAAGTACAATTAATTGGTAATTTGGGTGCTGATCCTGAAATTATTAAAACAGACAAAGGAATTGTTATTGCCAAGATGAGAATGGCAACAAACGAAACGTACCGTGACAAAGATATTGTTGTTGAATCCATGATATAAAGAGGTTTTAAAGTTTTTACCGGACACTAATGCTTTAAAATAAAAAACAAATTAAAAAAAATCATGTACTTTTGTTCAATAGGCATTAAAACGAATAAAACCACATGGCAAAAAAATTATGGGAAAAGCAGGGTGTTTCCTCCAATAGTCTGATTGAGAAATTCACCGTTGGCAAGGACCGTGAGATGGATCAGATGCTGGCTCCCTTTGATGTATTGGGGAATATAGCACATGCCACCATGCTTGCCGAAGTGGGTCTGTTGACAAAAAATGAACTTGTCTTGTTGAAGAAGGAGTTGCTAAGTATTTACAAGCAGCTGGAAACTACGCCCCTGACCATTGAGGAAGGCATTGAGGATGTGCACTCACAGGTGGAATTTATGCTGACAGAAAAGCTGGGCGACATAGGCAAAAAGATTCACAGCGGCAGAAGTCGCAACGACCAGGTCTTGCTTGACCTGAAACTGTTTTTCAGACACCAGATCACATCCCTCGTACAGCGCGTTGAAGAAACTTTTGACTTGTTTATCGAAAAAAGTGAGGCACACAAGGCAGATCTCATGCCCGGATACACCCATTTTCAAATTGCCATGCCTTCTTCTTTCGGCTTGTGGTTTGGAGCTTATGCCGAAAGTTTGGCTGACGATCTGCTGCTTTTGCAGGCTGCCTATCGAATGGCCAATCAGAACCCACTGGGATCCGCAGCAGGTTATGGCTCTTCCTTTCCTCTGGATCGTTCCATGACAGCTGATTTATTGGGATTTGAAACGCTTTCTTACAATGTGGTATATGCCCAGATGGGACGGGGTAAAGTGGAAAAAACAACGGCCTTTGCCCTGGCTTCGGTGGCTTCGACGCTTTCAAAGATGGCTTACGATGCTACGCTGTATATGTGTCAGAATTTTGGTTTTATTTCATTTCCAGATAGCCTGACAACGGGATCCAGCATTATGCCGCACAAGAAAAATCCTGATGTGTTTGAGCTGATTCGGGCTAAGTGTAACCGTATCCAGGCTCTACCCAATGAAATTGCCTTGATCACGAACAACCTGCCACACGGCTACCACCGTGACATGCAGCTGCTGAAAGAAACCTTGTTTCCGGCTTTTGCTGACTTAAAGGATTGTCTGACCATGCTTTGCCTGATGTTTAATGAAATGTCGGTACAAAAAAACATCACCGACAAGGAGATGTACCGCTATATCTTTAGTGTGGAGGAGGTGAATAAGCTGGTATTGAATGGCACGCCCTTCCGTGAGGCTTATCAGATGGTGGGGGAGTCGATTAAAAACAACAGCTTTGATCCGCCTACACAAAACGTTAAGCATACGCACGAAGGCAGCATCGGCAATTTGTGCAGTAAGGAAATTACCGCTAAATTTGCAGGGGTAAAAGCTGGATTTCAGTTTGAAAAGGTTGAGAAAGCGATCAAAGGACTCATACAATAAAACTATGATAAAGATGACAACAAAAAAGTTTTGGCTTCTTGCCTTATTTTGTATGTTGACTCATGTGCTTGGCTATACTTCGGAACCTTCCCTGCTTTATGTGCAAGGTCAAGCCAAGGTGTCGTCCATGCCGGATGTGGCAACAATCCGCATTACTGTTAATGCGGAAGAAAAGAGTTATGAAGCGACGATACAAAACCTTACTGCCAGGATGGAAAAACTGCGACAGTCGCTGCACAAAGAACTTGACGACAAACAGTTGAAGACGGGGCGCTTACAGATAAGGCAAAACAAGGAATACCAAAACAGAACCCATGTTTTCGTGGGCTATGTGGCAACGCAGGACATACTGATTGAAATTCCTTTTCAAAGTGAGCGATTAAACAAACTCTTGCAACTGTTGACACAAAGTGATGCAGATGCTGATTTTTCGCTGGGCTTTAAGCTCTCGGATAATAAACAGAGTGAACTGCAAAAACAAGCCATGCAGGAAGCTGTCATAGACGCCAGAAACAAAGCGGAAGCCTTGACCGCTGCAGCAGGAATGACACTTGGAGAGGTCAAAGAAATACAGTATGGCATAACGAAACCTGTAGGCATTGCTTCGCTGGATTTTAAATCGATGGGTGCAAGAGCCGAATCAAACGAGCCGACTTTCCATTTAGAGCCGGATGAGGTAAGTATTCACGACAGGGTGATGATTATTTTTACTATGAACAAATAAAAACAACTTTTTGTTGATTAGCGAATGGAACGAGCACTGTTAAAAAACGTGAAAAAAGTGGTTGTCAAGGTAGGCACTTCAAACCTTACATTTCTTAACGGAAAAGTAAATTTTAGCCGCATTGAAGCCTTGGCTCGTGTCTTGTCTGATATTCAAAACAGCGGGAAAAAAGTGATCCTGGTATCTTCCGGAGCCATTGCAGTAGGATGCAGCAAAATGAACCGGGACAGGCGACCGACAACGATTGAAGGAAAGCAAGCCATGGCGGCAATCGGTCAGGCAGAACTGGTGAAAATTTACCAAAAGTTTTTTGGGGACTACAACCAGATTGTGGCGCAAGTGCTTTTAACAAAAGATGTCGTACATGATAAAATAAAAGGACTAAATGCCCGAAATACTCTTTCCACCCTCATCAGGATGAACATCATTCCAATCATCAATGAAAATGATACCGTATCAACGGATGAGATTGAATATGGAGACAATGACAGGCTTTCGGCAGATGTTGCACGGCTTGTAGGTGCTGATCTGCTTATTATGTTAAGTGATATCGATGGTTTGTATGATGCAGATCCCAAAAAAATTAAAATGGCTAAAATAATTCACAAAGTGCAGGAGATAACTCCCGAGATTGCACAAATGGCAAGTGGTTCAGTCAGCAGCTTTGCCAAAGGTGGCATGACGACCAAAATTCTGGCCGCCAAAACTTGTTGTGAAGGAGGAATCCATGCTGTTATTGCGAATGGAAAAAATCCCGAAGTGTTGTTTGATATCATGCTGGGTAAAGACGCAGGTACGCTATTTGTGGCTCCGCAATGCGATACCTGATAAACTATTAATTTGTATGGATAAGATAATTACGAAATTTATCAAAGCCCACCACGTGTTGTCTCTGGCTACCTCCCATGCAAATATCCCCTGGTGTGCCAATTGCTTTTATGCCTTGTTGGAAAAGGAACAATGCCTCGTTTTTTCTTCTGATAAAGAAACAAGACATGTCAAAGAAGTACAACAGAATCCTCATGTTGCTGCTTCGATTATGTTGGAGACGCGAGTTGTGGGAAAAGTTCAGGGAGTCCAGATTGAGGGGATTATGCGACTTCCGTATAAAGAGGAAGAAAAAAAGGTAAAAAAAGCTTACTACAAACGATTTCCTTATGCCCTGACAATGGACACTACCTTATGGGTGTTAGAAATCAATTATCTGAAAATGACACACAACCAACTGGGATTTGGTAAAAAACTGCACTGGAAACGGTAAATGGGCTCGTCAATTCACCGTCTTCGCTCACAGGGGCAGGGAACGGAACCTCGCTTTGTACGGCAGGAGGTGAAGGAGCCCATCAAAATAATAAGCAATAACAATATAAGTCCTGCTTTCCTGTATAACAGCAACGCAGGACTTTTTAATTGTATGTTTTTAGTGAAGCGTGTACCAGGCATATGGCTTCTTTAGCGTTATTTTAATTTTACATAAGGAGAAATAACATAGGTATATTCGTATGCCTTGTTCCCTATTCTGTAAGGCGGTCGGGGTTGCGCTGTTGTACTCCATGTGTTGTCACCTCCTACACCCATTACTTTGTGGTCGATGTTAACAAAGATCTTGTTTCCTTTTACCAACTCAAAAGAATACGCCGCTTCCTGCATTTCTTTGTAAGAATAGTATCGGGCTGAAGCATTCAATAAATCTTCACCACTGAATTTTAGTCCAAAACCATTGTCATTGGTAAAGGTAATCCATCGTACATCAGAGATGTTTCCGTTCTCCTGTGGACGAGAATAATCAATCCACAGATCATCAACTGTGGTGGCATATTGACTAAGAGGTTCAAAATTTCTGTCCACATATGTTTCTCCTTCACGGGCAAAAGTTGTTACATAATCAAAAGAAGCCGGAATTTGTAGTTGTGTTCCCAGCCGTACCATATTCGGTATTTCAGAGTTTTGAGGTTCATAACGACTGTTCACCTCTATCTCCCCCAACCCATTGATACGGTAGCTGAGTAAATGCCTCGCCGGAATGGAATCGTAGAATCTGTCAACCGTAACAACAACATCATTTCCTTTTTGTTCGGCCGTAACCTTATTTAGCTGTTTCCCCAGATCATTCATAAACCATTTGTGCATGCCTTGCGACCATTTTCGATTGTATTTTCTTGTCCCTAGTCCGAATGCTGCACAGTCATTGTCTGTTGCGGCTCTTGTGAAATCAGGCTCGGGTCCCTGATTGATCAACTGCTGTCCTGCAAAGTGGTAGTGGCTGATGACACCTTCCTTTTTATCAATAAAAATTTCAAAGTTTTTTCCGAATATTTTGATTTCGTCATCTACATTAATAAACGATACAGGGTAATTGCTGCCGGCAAATTTTGTGGGAACAAATGCGCCCTCCATAGCAAACTGTTCCCATGCCAGTTCATGCCCTGCAGACACCCAGGGGAAATCTTGCAATGTACTAAAGCGTAGGTCGAGGTGGTACTCTTTGCCTGACTTGTAGTCTATCTGTGGAATGCTTATTTCTATTGTTGCAGTACTGCCCGGTGCTACATCCAGAACAGGCAAATTGCCTTGCAGGATAATAACCCCATCTTCTTTAACATACCAGGTGCCTTTAACGATTTCTTTTAAGTTGGTGAAGTCGTAACGGTTGGTGATTGAAAATACTCCTTCTTTACTATTTGCGGGTTCTACCACTACATTTCGATATGCATATTGAACAGCGCTAAGTTTTGGGTAGGCTGTCTGATCAGCTGCAATTAATCCATTCATACAAAAATTACCGCCATGATGCAAGCCACGTTCTTCTTCCCACCAACCTCCATAAGCAAAGAAGTGAGATTGTTGAGATGTTTCAAGGTGTTCTTTCGGCACTGGCAGCCTTAACCCCTGATCCATCCAGTCCCAAACAAAAAGCCCGATGAGGTTGTTGTCTTCATAAAGAATATTCAGGTATTCCAGTAACCCTCCATTGCTATTGCTCATGGCATGCGAATATTCACAAAGAATAAAGGGCATGTCGTTATAGGTCTCCATGAATTCACGTGTTTCGTGAGGTAAGGGGTACATTCTGGAATACATATTGGCGGCATCAAAATTGCCTTTGGCTGTAGAGCCTTCGTTGTGGAACAGGCGGGTCGGATCAAAATCAATCGTCCACTCATAAATAGCCTTGCTGTTCGGTCCGTCTCCACTCTCGTTGCCTATAGACCAGATGATGATGGAGGCATGGTTTCGATGTGTTTTGACCATGCGTTCTACGCGGTCTTTATGCAGGTCATACCAACTTGGGTCATTCATCAGTTCATTGTCCTTGTTGTTACCAAATCCGTGCGTTTCAATGTTGCCCTCAGCGATAACATAAAGTCCGTACTCATCGCACAGGTGGTAGAACAAAGGAACATTAGGGTAGTGTGATGAGCGCACGGCATTCATATTGCTTTGCTTCATTAGCTTTATGTCGCGCACCATTTCTTCCATGGTAATGTAATGCCAACCTTCTGCACTGTGATCGTGCCTGTTGACGCCTTTGAGTTTTACCTCTTTACCATTCATATATAACTTACCTCCTTTGGAGTCAATCTGCCGAAACCCTACATTTACCGGTATAACTTCCAATACTTCCTGATCATTTTTCAGGGTGATATACATTTCATACAGATGCGGTTTCTCTGCACTCCATTGCAAGGGACTGATGATTTTTTGGTTAAAGTTAACAAGACGGCTATCTCTGTTTACGGATGTGTTTTGACTTTGCTGATAAACCAGTTCTCCTTTTGACCCGTACAAAGCAACTTCTACACTTACATTGCCGCTGGCATCATAGCCTTTTACCTCAACATCGAGATTCAGGACTGCATCTTTATATTGCTCATCAAAAGTGGTGGTATAGTGGAAGTCGCACACGTGTATGGTCGGTGTTGACCAAAGGTACACATCGCGGAAGATACCGCTGATACGCCAAAAATCCTGGTCTTCGAGATAAGAGCCTATGGTATAGCGAAATACTTCCACGGCCAGTAGGTTTTCTCCTTTGACTAAGTAGTCGGTAATGTCAAATTCTGCCGGTGTACGGCTTCCCTGGCTGTAGCCTGCTTTTTTGCCATTGACCCAGAGATAGAAACCGGCATCCACTCCTTCAAAGGTGATAAATTTGCGGCGTCCGTCCCAACTCTCGGGAACGGTAAAAGTATGCCTGTAAGAACCGACCGGATTGAAATCTTCTGGTACTTTTTGTTCGTCAATAGGAAAAGGGTATTTGATATTCGTGTAAATAGGATAATCGTACCCGTGTTTTTGCCAATTTGATGGAACAGGGATGAAGTCCCAGTTGCTGTCATCGTAGTTGGTTTGAAAAAAATCGCGGGGTCTGTCTGCCGGCTTTTCAACATGGTGAAAACGCCAATTGCCATTTAATAGCTTATGATAAGGCGAAAGATCCCTGCGACCGGGTTGGGCAGTTTCTTTGTCCGGAAATACCATCATAGTAACGCGTGGTGCTTCTGCATTGACTTGCGTAACAGACTTGTCCTGCCACTCAGGCAATGATGATGTTGCGTAGTGAGCCACGCACATAAACCCAATGATTAAAAGAAATAATTTTTTCATGTTTTCCTGTCGTTTTTTGAATAATTGGTTTATTGTAATTTTAAATTTCTGCATCTACACAGGCGCGGTCTTCCACCACGAGCTTGATAAATTCTACTACTTTTTGGTGTTCCGGATGTGCGGCATATTCGTTTAATGCCTCCCACGATTCAAAAGTAGTGTCAAGCAGCATGTCAAAATTACCAGCTTTGGCTTTTGGTGAGTTAATGACTACTTCAATGGAAAGAATTTGAGAGATCTGCTCTTTTAAATCCATTAGCATTTGCTTTCCTTTCTGCAGATTTTCGGATTTTGATAATCCGCCTGCTTCTTCCTTAAATTTCCAGGTAACTACGTGTCGTATCATAATTTTTTTGTATTGATTGGTTTATTTATGTCGCTTTTATTTTTTGTTATCTTAGTTGTGTATGCGGATATCGCGTATTTGCATTTGCAAGTTTTTAAGTCCCATGTACTCGTTCTCGGATAAAACATAGCAAATATCAAAATTTTTTCCGTTATGTATGTCTTCATAATACTTTGCCATTCCGAATGCTATTCCTGTGATCATACCTTTGGGCAGTTCTTTGTTTTTCAGCTGAAACCGCAAATGTTCCTTGTTGTTACCAACAATTTTTGCGGCATTTCTGTCACACAAATTTCGGGTACAAAAAACGGGTGTCATATTATCCGGACCAAAGGGAGCAAACCGTTTGATAATTCTGAAAAATTTCGGCGTAATCTCTTCTATTTGCAATTCCTCATCAATGTGAATACGAGGAATCATCATTTCTTCTGTAATGGTAGCGTTTACTGCTTTTTCAAAAGTTTCTTTAAACAAAGGAATATTTTCAGCTTTTAATGACAGTCCTGCCGCAAACTTATGTCCTCCATACCGCTCCAACAAATGACTGCATGCATCTATTGCCCGGTACAGGTCAAATCCCTCAACAGATCGGGCAGAGCCGGTAACCAATCCATTCGATTTAGCTAATACGACTGTGGGTTTATAATAATTCTCAATTAAGCGTGAAGCAACAATACCAATAACACCCTTGTGCCATTCTTTTTTATATACAACATTACTTTTTCTATGTTCCTGCCCTACTTCAGCACCGATCATTTCGAGGGCTTCGGAAGTAATATCACAATCCAGTGTTTTTCGTTCATCGTTAAGACAGTTGATGTCGGTCGCAATCTCTTTGGCTTTTTCGGCATCTGTAGAAACCATTAATTCCACAGTTGTATTGGCACTTTTTACACGACCTGCTGCATTGATCCGTGGTCCTATACGAAAAACGATATCATCAATTTGTAATTCTTTTCCTTCTATGCCGGCTGTCCGTATAAGTGCGCGAAATCCAACAGAGGGTGATTCATTTAATTTTCGCAAGCCATAGAAAGCCAGAATTCTGTTTTCTCCAACAATAGAAACTACGTCCGATGCAATGCTGACAACTACAAAATCAAGATAATTGAACAATTGATCGTCCGGCATGCCAAAAGACAATGCCAATGCCTGCATAAATTTAAATCCCACACCACACCCCGAAAGTTCTTTGTTTGGATAAGCACAATCTGTTTGTTTTGCGTCAAGAATTGCCACAGCAGGAGGCGTATTTTCTCCCGGCAGGTGATGATCACAAACGATGTAATCAATGCCTGATTGTTTTGCCTTGGCAATTTTTTCTACCGCCCTGATACCACAATCCAAAGCGATGATCAGTGTAAATCCTTGTTCCTGTGCAAATTCGATACTTTCATCAGAGATTCCATATCCTTCTTTCTCACGATCAGGAATGTAATAACTTATCTCTCCGTTAAATTTTTGACATGGGAAAAAATCCTCTTTTAAAAATCTATATACAAGTGATACCGCTGTTGTTCCATCCACATCATAATCTCCATAGATCAGCACTTTCTCATTATTGCTGATAGCTTCCTTGATCCGGTTGATTGCTTTGTCCATGTCCTTCATCAGAAAGGGGTCATGCAAATCATCTAAAGACGGATTAAAAAATGTTTTTGCCTCATCATACGAAGAAATTCCACGTTGTGCCAAAAGGTTGGCTATTGATTCATTGATCTGTATTGATTCGCAAAGTTGGCTGATCAACTTATCATCAGCTCTTTCTGCTATTTTCCATACTTTATTCACACTTGCCTCCTTCGCTATATATTATAAATGTGTTTTTATAGGGTTTCATAATTTCATTTATGAATTTCAAAAATAATGATTTTTTATGTCTTTTCATATATCGCCTGCTCGTTTCATTGAAACATTTGCGTTTCCTGGAACCGGACACAGCGCCCTTCAGGCTATTGCCATTTGCACGAGGATCAGCAGCAAGAGTAAATCTATAACACGAAAGTTTTAGTCAATGCTGATATTTGCTGATTTTGTGTA